>NZ_JAUBOZ010000008.1:0-139463 GCF_036700475.1 Microcoleus sp. T2B6
GGACTCTTAGAAAATGTACAGCAACTTATTCGAGAGAACCAAACTGCAATTAAAACAATAGTTGCCAACCTCACCAAATCTACAGTCCGCTAATTCTTAATAAGCCTCAGCAATTGATGTAATAAATCTACTGTGAAACGGCTATGATTGGCAAACAAATCAAAGGTACAGGCTTTCGTGGCTGTCTGAACTATGTACTCGGCAAAAAAGATGCCGATTTAATTGGTGGTACTATGTGTGGACAAACACCTGAAGAACTTGCTGCTGAATTTGCCATTGCCAGACAACTAAGACCTAACCTGAAAGTAGCAGTATTTCACGCCACTTTATCAGTCGCAAGCACCCAGAAACTAGAAGTAGATGTTGACAATGACCAGCGCTGGCTGGCAATTGCAGCTAACTACATGAAAGCGATGGAATTTGACAACAACCAGTATGCAGTTGTCAAGCACAGCGATACAAACCATGACCACATTCACATCGTTGCCAGTCGCATTCGCCTAGATGGGAGTGTCGTTGATGATAGCTGGGATTATTACAGAAGCCAAGAAGTAATCCGCCAGCTTGAACGGAACTACAACCTGGAAACTGTTACACCCAGTTGGGAAACAGACAAGCGGGCTCAGACTACAGGAGAACACAGGTACTTACAAAGCAAGGGAAACAAGAGCGTCAGGGTGCAATTGCAAGACCTAATTGATGAAGTCACCCAAGATAAGCCAACTATGCCAGAATTTGTTGAACGGTTGCAGCAACAAAGCGTAGAGGTGCAAGTAAAAACAACTCAAAGTGAACTAAGTCAAGGCATTTCTTACAAAATAGATGGAGTTGCTTTTAGCGGTACTCAATTAGGTAAAGCCTACACTTTTTCTGGATTGCAGAAGTATCGAAATGTTAGCTATGACCAAGGACGAGATATCGCCCTAATTGATGCTTTAATGCAGCCACAACACTTAGCAATTGTTAGGGGTGAAGCTCAAACAATTGAGTTAGAGTCGTTACAATCTGAGGTAGAAGCAACTGTACCTAAAATTCTGGCAACAGCAAATGAATTAGAGTTGCCACAATCTGAGATAGAAGTCACCGTACCTGTAATCCCTGCAACACCAAATAAATTAGAGTTACAACTATCAATGCTGCCAGAACAAAAGTCTCAGAAACAACAGAAGCAAGAAGAACAGAAACCCCACCAGTCTTGGGGAGATAAAATTGCACCAACTGTACTCGCTCTACTTGATTCTTATCAAGCAGATAGCCTTGAAAGTAACAACAAACGCTATCAAATCGATCGGCTTCCCGAAACCTGCGATGTTGTAGTTCAGCGTGTAGATACCCTTGAACCCGTACCGAATTGTACACAGGTACTAGGTTTTAATTACTCCAAAAAAGGACTAAAAGTTTGGCACAACCTGCTAACTCAAGAGGATGTAGAACACTTTCAGGCCGTTGACCAGCAGTTGTCGGATAAGCAGCAACAACTACAACAGCAACAAACACCGCAACAGCAAATTTTAGAAGCTCAACAAGAAAACCTACAAAACCGCACCATAGCTGAAGAGATCGTTCCCATTGCCGGAGCAGCGTTAGAGCACACACTACTTACTACTAAAACACCAACACCATCAATAGATTGGAACCAGTATCGCATCTCCTGGAATCGCCAAGAGCTAGAACTTTCCATAACCATTTCTGACGGTAGAGGCGAGATTCTTCGAGCCAGTTTTGAAGACGACGGAACCTATCAATTACCAGCTTGCTCCGTTACACCAGAAGATGTGAAAAACTTTCAAACTTTGCGCCAAGAATTGCAGGAACAATTGCCATACAAAGTACCACAACCACAAAAAAGTTTATCTAACCAGCTACAGCGACAACCGCCTAGCCGCAAACAAATTGAACTCGACTGAACTTCTCCCCCCCAATTGGAGCGCTCCGATTTTACTGTTAAGATTCACTCTCTTAGCCGTAGGCAAAAGTCCATTTAATATTTTACGATCGTCGAAAGTTACCAACCATTATTCCACTTTACGCTGTAAAATCTTACCATGAAACTAGAAGAAATCACACCAATAATCACCCCATACCGCTCCCTCCAAATTGGCGAATCTTTAATCGAAGTTCTCAAAGTAGAAGACGAATATTGCCTATCTCAGACTCAAGCAGAACGAGCCATTGGCAAACAAGATAACTCTACTTTAAGATACCAACTCGAACGAGCGCAACTGTGGAAATCATCTTGGAATAGCTCTCTCAAAGTTAAAAAGCAAGCCCCCAACGGCAAACTCGATCAAATTCGTACCATTCATCCCATCCCTCTCGAAATGGTCTATTTATACTGGCAACTTCAAGCCCAAACCCGACCCCAAGCTAAAGCCCTAATTGAAACACTCGGAGAAAATGGTTTTGAACAGTTTAAACAAATTGTTGATAGTGCTTTCAGCAGTTCTGAACAATTGCAACCTCCTATTTCCTACCAAATTAATCCGCCATTGAAGCCAGAAGATATCGCGCCAACACACTCGCAAACGGAAACCAAAATTCAAACACAGCAACCAGTGGCTTTCACAAATATAGACTATACGGAGGAAATTCCTTGTGGTAAATTACTCAAGTTCAACAACTTTGAAATAGAAATCTTCAAGTTCCATAACATCTACTGCCTTTCTCAAAAAGAAGTGTTTAAGACCATCGACAAGTCACCTGCGGGAGCCGACATAGAATATTGCCTCCGACGATTTAAACTTTGGCACTCAACCTTACCGGAATTCATTATTATCAAAAAACTCTGTTGTCCACCTCCTAAATATTTTTTAATCAATTTCCGCCTAGAAGCTGAACGAAACAATCGCATAAAACCTGTTCCTTTAGACATGGCTTACCTTTACTGGAAGGTTCAAGCTATTAACGGTCAGCTTCCAGCTATCGAACTAATAGAAGCTTTAGGAGACAATGGTTTAAAACGACTCATGGAATTGGCTAACGATACTTTTAATGCCACTGTTGAAACCGAAGTAAATAACGCCTTAACTCCCCAATCTAGCTATTCAGAAATAGTCACATTATCAGCCATTGACAAACCTGAATCTCTTCCAGTTCAACAAACAAGCCAAACTCAGAACTTTCATGAATGGCAGCAATTCAACTTTGAAGGAAAACAAGTGCGGATGGTAGGAACGCCCGATACCCCTTCATGGATAGCTCAAGATGTTTGCGATGTCTTAGGGATTGCTGAAGCCAGATCCTCAATGCGGGATTTTGATGAAGATGAGAGAGGCGTGCATACTATGCACATCACCGAAATCACTGGAAAACAACGGTTACAGCCCATGCTAACTGTTACCGAACCGGGAATGTACAGATTGCTCTTAAAATCTCGCAAGCCAATAGCAAAGCGGTTTAAAAGATGGGTTTTCCACGAAGTGCTACCAGCTATTCGTAAAACAGGCTACTATAGTACCGCTCGCTCTCACGACAATTCTGAATTCTCTGAACTGGAACAGGACTTAGAGACAGCAAAGCATGAAATCAAACAATATCAAGCAGAAAGCTACAAATTGAGATTGTCAATCGAGCGAACCAAATTTTCTTTTAACCATTTAGTTCAAGAAACAACCCACGTTTTCTCTCTCTTAAATAGCCTATGAGATATTGAGGGTAATTGTAAAAACCGCTGTCCATGTCCGTGAGGGAGCCGCTTTCAGCGGCTTAGTAGAGTTCACTCAATCTATCAGGAAATGAACCTAGCCCTCACCCTAAAACACCTTCCCGGTCTGAGTCCAACTGAAGTTAAAAAACTGAGCCAAATGGGAATTCGCACCATTAGCGACTTACTCTACTATTTTCCCACAAAGCATCTCACCTATAAACGCACTCGCATTACTGAAGCAGTCGCGGGAAGTTACGTAACAATTGCAGGCAAAATTGTCAGTCACAGCATCTTCAACTGCCGAAACAACCCCAAACTCACCTTACAAAAGTGGATGATCCGCGATAAAACGGGTCGAATCACCTGCACTCAATTCTACCACCATAGCTATTACCAATCCCTCGCATGGCGTTCCGAGCAAATCGAACTTTACGCTCCTGGTTCAATTGTAGTAGTGACTGGCCTCATTAAAGAAGACAGCTATGGCAAAAACATCAACAATCCTACTGTTCAAGTATTAAGTCTGAGTGATGCCAAAGCCAGCGCAACTTCTATTGTACCTGTCTACAAACAATGCAAAGGGATTGCGTCAGAAACAATCGGAAAATGTACCCGCATAGCAATTAACTGCGTTGGTAAAATTACCGATCCGCTACCCAAAAAACTTCGGGATCGCTTACAACTTACCCCTTTGAAGGAAGCGATCGCGTACATCCACTTCCCCCCTGACCATGAGGCGTTAGAAAGTGCAAGGCGGCGCTTAGCTTTCGACGAATTTTTCTACTTGCAACTAGGACTGTTGCAGCGCCGATATGCCTTGCAGCAACAGCCGGGATGCCCCTTGTCTGCAACAGTCGAATTGCTAGGCAATTTCTACAAAACGTTACCTTTTGCCCTCACCAAAGCGCAGGAACGAGCCATTCTTGAGATTTTAACAGACATGGAACGCCCTGTACCCATGAATCGCTTGCTGCAAGGGGATGTGGGTGCTGGCAAAACTGTCGTAGCCGCAGTTGCTATGCTAGCTGCCGTTGAATCCGGCTACCAAGCAGCACTCATGGCACCAACAGAAATTTTAGCCCAGCAGCACTACCGCAAAATTAGCCAGTGGTTAGAACCATTGGGGATAGAAGTCGCCCTACTCACTGGTTCCACTCCGACTCAACAACGCCAATACCAACTGAGGCAGTTAGAATTAGGGCAAATTTCCTTGCTAATCGGTACTCATGCACTGATTCAAGACACCGTGAACTTTAAGGAACTGGGAATGGTTGCGATCGACGAACAGCACCGATTTGGTGTCCAGCAGCGGCTCAAATTGCAGCAAAAAGGCGTTAGCCCTCACATCCTGACAATGACAGCTACACCCATTCCCAGAACTTTAGCACTGACACTACACGGCGATTTAGACATCAGCTTGCTCAATGAACTACCACCGGGGAGACAGCCAATTCAAACTCGGCTATTTACAAGTAGAACTCGCCGTCAAGCATATCAAATCATTCGGCAACAACTCCAACTCGGCCATCAAGCTTACATCATTCTGCCGCTTGTCGAAGAATCTCAAAAGCTTGACCTCAAAGCAGCCATTGAAGAACACCGACAATTGAGTGAAAATGTCTTTCCTGATGTTAATATCGGGCTACTGCACGGCCGCATGAGTTCAGCAGAGAAAGAAACAGCGATCGCCAATTTTAACAGCAATCGCACTCAAATTCTAGTATCCACCACCGTCGTTGAAGTAGGAGTTGATGTCCCCAACGCCACCGTCATCTTAATTGAACACGCGGAACGATTTGGCCTGTCGCAATTACATCAACTCAGAGGTCGGGTAGGACGAGGTACTGCACAATCTTACTGCTTACTGGTAAGTGATGCCAAGTCTAGCAATTCCAGAGAGCGACTTACGGTGATGGAGACTTCGCAAGACGGCTTTTTCTTAGCTGAAATGGATTTGAGATTGCGAGGCCCTGGTCAAATTCTGGGTACTCAGCAAACCGGTCTTCCTAAATTTGCTACTTTGGATTTAGTCAAAGACCAAGCAATACTAGAACAAGCGAGGAAAGCAGCACAATTAGTTACCAAAAAAGACCCTAATTTGAAACGGTGGCCTGAACTCTCGAAAGAATTGTTCCGGCGACAACAGGTTAATAACCTCTGAGAAGAAGGGGAGAGTGGGAGAGAGGTAGAATTTGACGCTTACTTTCTATTCCCCACTCCCGACTCCCCGCTATTGCTTTCGCCAATGTGCATCAACCCCTCGTCCCTGACATTGCAAACGTCCAGCATCCCTCTCCCGTCGCAATAGACGACGAATCAAATCAATTCCCACTGTCGGGCACCGTTCCTGCAATTCCCTAACAGAAAATTCTTGAGGCAAATTGTTAATCCCATCCAATACAATTGCCGTTTTAGTTCCTTTTGCAGAAGTAACATATCCCACCCGTTGCTCAAATTCTCGATAGGCTGATAGCAGCATAACCCCCAAAAAATACTCCCACCAAGGTAATAAATTATGCTGCCCTTCATGCCATCCCTGGGAAGATTGATAAAGCGTATCGTAATAGCTTTCCTTTGTTCTCTCCACAATCCGTTCCAAACTAATAAATCGCCCCACCTCATAACCAGCTTTGTATAGCAGCAACAAAGTGAGTAACCTTGCCATCCGGCCGTTTCCATCTAAAAATGGGTGAATACACAAAAAATCCAAAATATAAGTTGGAATCAGCAATAAAGGTTCTATCTCACCAGATTCCCAGAGGTGATTAAACCGTTCTTGCAAACGTTCCATTGCTGCGGGAGTAGCATAAGCTGGAGTAGGTCGAAACCTCACCAATTTAGTCCCATCAGGATAAGTAGCGCTAATTTCATTATCCACTGTTTTCCAGCGTCCACCTGTATTAACGGCAAATTGGTAAAGGTCGCGGTGCAGTTGTAAAATGACTCCTGTACTAAAAGGAATATGAGTATAACTGGTGTGAATTGTAGTTAGCACATCCCGATAACCCGCAATTTCTTGTTCAGAACGATCGCGCGGTGTTGTTTTTTCTGCTACTAATTTCTTAATCCGTTCCAGTGGTACTGTAATACCTTCAATGCGGTTAGAAGATTCGGTACTCTGAATAACCGCCGCTTGGCGCAAAGTGCCTAAAACTTGTGGGGCCTGTTCTTTAAATAACTGTTGCTTTCCCTTGTACTCTCCAATTAGGCGAATTGTTTGAAGCAACCGTTGGTTAAGGGGTTGCTTTTCTATTAAACCTTCTTCAAATGATTGCATATTAATTTCACCTGACTTTGATAAGTATACCGCATAAAAAAGGTTTTGGTAGAGGCTTACTTATCTAGTTATCAACTCCCCTTAGAATTAGGTAAATAGCTAAGGCGATAATTAGTTTTAGCCATTTTCCTAGCTTCTGCTGTTGTCCAAGGTTTAACCGGAAGCAAATCAGGTTCAGATTCTAACAGCTTATAGGAAAAGAGATCGCCCGTTACTTCAGCAATGACAAAAGCAATAAACTTGCAACAGCTTAACGGCGCTTGTACTACCTGCTTCTCAGTAAATCTAACCACAATCCAATTCCACTCTAAGAATAATTGATTGCGGCGGACATCGCCCTCAGTATCACAACAGTGAGTCGGCTGCTTAGATTTACCTGCATAAGGTTCATCAATCTCCACATCAATTCCTATCCCCGATGGAGTGTGAATTACAATAAAATCTGCTGAATAGCTTCTTCGAGATGACGGAATTTTAAACTCCGCTGCCTGTACAACTCCCTTAAAATACCGCTGCAAGTATTGCAAAAAGCGTTCTTCACTCACCCCTTGTCGAGCTTGAGAACAGCCAATATAACTAACCCGAATTGACATCAAATCCTTCAGCAATCTATTTCTGGAATCAAAGTCAAGTTTTACACTTTTTAAAACTGTCTGCAACCCTTCTTTTCCCAGCTTAAAACTAGACAATTCCGGCTGCTTTTTGGATAATATTTCTTGTTGCTTATACTCAAGAACCTGCTGCTTATATCGGGATAACAGTTTTTGACGGCAACCAAACACATAACTATAAGCAGCCGCAATTAAACATGAATAAGCCACTACTACCAGCAGCATTTCCCACCATAGCCAACCCCATGATATAGCAATCAGCGGGAGAGCGATCGCACCATAGAGCCAAAACACCCAAATTAACCACAGCAACTTGACAGGTAACACTACAGGCGGTTGAGGCGGAGTCAGCAAAACAACAGGTTGCCTGAATTGTTGAGTTTCTTCAACTTGGGATGAGGTAGCACCACTAGAAATTACCTCTGACAAAGGATATTGATGGCAGAACTGCATTACTACTTTTGGGTAAAAAACTATGGGGTAATTCATCTCTTTAAATCCTCTTTTTTTAAGAGCGCTATCGCGCTATTTGTCAGAAAATATTTTTGACCTGTATGCCCAAACCACAAGCATCAAATTCCCAAAAAACAACTGATTTTCCACCAGTTATCAAGATTAAAAACCACAAACAAGATAGGCATCTTGCTCTTGAATTTGACCCAGAAACAATAGCTGCACTTACTCAAATTGAAGCTCGACATGATTACTACCACACCTGCATTAACGGACGATATTGATGAATCTTGCTACTCAATCTCTCGCTCAAACCTCCCTAGCTGCTGCTCAACTTTGGCATCAACTAGAATCAGTAGAAACTCCTGAAGAAATTGACCAACTATTGCAATCCCTTTGGCAAACCCAAGAAAGCCAAGAACTTGCTGTTGACACCCACGCGGACTTAGCTGACCAAATTGATGCCGAAATTGCTGCAATCAAGGCTCGAATGCAGTATTTGATAGAACTGCATTCCACAGCTATCAACAAACTCCAGGGGTGGAGAGAACGCTTAGACAAAACCGTTCTCTACTTCAACGAATGCGGCGTGTTAACTTCAGAAACTATCGGTAAAAACCACCGCATTACTGTTAAGGAAAATCCGCCTACCTGTGAAGTTTTAGTTGACGCTTCTCAACTACCAGAACCCTATCGCCGCACCGAGACAAAAATCGTAATCTCGGCTGACAAAAAAGCGATAGCAGATGCTTGGAAACAAGGAATGCCTGTAGATGGCACTAGGGTTTTCCGCAAACGCCGAGTTGTTTATAGCCTACTCAAAGGCAATAACTTGAATGCCTACCCAGCTAATTTAAACTCCCAGTTGCCAGCCGCAGCATCGACCACTCAACCAAAAGCAAAACGCCAAAAGCGCCACTCTCCTTAGATAGGAAAATGGGAAGTTAGGAGGACACAGAAATTTCATTCGCTGCGCCTTTTTCTTCCCTTTCCTCAGCTAAACCTCGCTCCAATAGCTCAAATCATCAAGCTCCTCTTCTGTTGCACCAAAAGTATTAATCCACCTCATAGCTCGCTCAAATAAGTGGCTATTTAACCGCCGCTTATCGGCATCAGACTGAGGCGGATTAGATCCCTGCCAACAATTATCACCCAGCTCAATTTTATCAAGGCATTGAGGGGACTGTGATTCAAATTTATTCTCTTGCATTCTTTAACCCTACCTAATTGTTACCTTCAGTTTAACCCACTTTATAGGGAGTGGGGAGTTGGGGAGAGTGGGAGAGTGGGGGAGGGGGAGTTAGGGAGAATTTGACGCTTACTTCCTAAACTGTACGGCATTAAAATTTGGTATTTTTTAATGCCAGATAAAAACTCGTCAAATCCTCTCCCACTCTCCCCTTCTCCCCAACTCCCCACTCCCCCACTCTCCCCCTCCAATTGAGCGGGTAACTATCCCTCAATCATCGGATGTCTTTTCACTTCCAAACTTGTACAAAAGAAATTGAGTGTGTGGGCAAAAAGACATAAATTTACCTACTCTCACTCATGGTTTCACGCTTCCATTGATTAACCCTATCCAATCCATTAGCATCGAAATTCTCAAGTCGAGGTCAATGATTCCCCATTCCCTTTTCATACTCCGCATTCCCCACTCCCCATTATTCCGGTACAACCGGAATTGATATCAATCATCACAACTAACTTTTCAGGTTTCAGGAGATACTCATAATGACCAAAAAGCATTCTCAATCACTAGAGCCTACCTGCCAGTATACTGAGCTTCTAGCAGGAGTTGGGCTAAAAATCCCTGTCTTTGATATGTCCTTAGAGAACGGCAAAGAAAAAGGACGCTACCAAATAGAACCGGAAATCCTCCGAAATTCAATGCTTGAACTACTCTTTAAACCCGAAGAATTAGCAACACTAACCATCGTCAAACCCGACCCAAATGATAGCAGCCTTGACCCTCTCAAAAACATCGACTTCGGAGACGGTATTGCTAGAAGAGTTGCCTTTAGTTCTGGCAAAAATGTCTACTTTGCTGACAAAGAACTCTCAGCCAAACTGTTAAGCGTATTCACAACTCAACCAGATCATTCCTGTCGCTACGGCTCTCTGCTAGTAAGCAGTTGCACTCAAGGAGTCCAGTTGTTAGACTGCTCTGTTAGTGGTGAAACATTGCGAGTCAAAATTGTTGATTCCCAAAGTGATGACCCTTCTGAAAAAGCTTTAGCTCAACGATATCAAACCGGAGACTGTCACGGCAAGATTTCACCCACATTAGCCCAACAATTAGATGGCATTCACAACCGCCCTTTTCAATTTCGATTTGCTTGGCTTTCAGACTGGGAACAAGAGAATTGTGCCACTCCCCAAATTAACTTCCTTGCTAAAGGAACGCTACTTCCCGATTCCCAATTAACTGATAATTTAGGCTATGATATCATTATGGATCGCTCTTCCATCAAAGGAGTTGCCGCATTGCAATTAGCTGAATTAATCCCTTGCGGAGATTACGAATTTCCCAAAGCGGTACTAGGAAATCGAGGCAATGCCAAAGTAACTGAATACGAAAATTCCTGGCAATTTTCGATTTGGTACTCCGAAGCAGCTATTCAGACTGACATCGCCACCCCCACCAAACTTGAAGCCCAAAAGTTAGCTGACTTGCAAAACAATCGGTTGCAACTTGCTAAATACTTAGTAGAGCAACATGACAAGAAAGTGGCTTTTCAATCTAACATTCACGAAGACAACAACGGATTAGAAGATGAAACCGATGAAAAAGCTCAACGCAATGAATATCGGCTAATTTCAATTTTGAGAAACGACAAACTCGGTCAACTCCTTGACTTTCCCAAAGTCGTCGATTTCATGCAAGAACAACTAGCTAAGAAGTGGCGAGACTTAGCAATTAAAGGAGCAATTCATCATGGTTCAGCAATGGCTCAACCCTGCGAAGACCTAAAACCCGGTACAATTGTTGCCCCCCACTTGAAAAACGGCACAGAAGTCATCGTTACCCGATACCCAATTGTCAGTAAAGATAACATCCGCCGCTACACAGTAGACAATAAAAGCCATCCCGAATTAATGCAGTACAAAGGATGCGCCTTCATTCGCCCCGACCAAGCTATGCAGCACCACCAGTGCGATTTTGATGGAGATCAATTAGTGATTACTCCCGCCTCAAAACTGCCCAATATTGCCTCTGAAACCAGACACGCTAATCAAGAAAACGAGTACGAAGCTGTTTCCAAGCGCAGTAAAATTGATTACACCAAAGCTACTGATGAAGAGGGCAACCGTAAGTATACCAAACTGCGGCAAATTGCTGTAGCGATCGCACACAACAAAATCGGCTGGGTTGCTACCTTAATTGGACGAGTACAGTCTTCTGTACCCCAACCAAAACAACCTACAAACTTATTTAACCACAAGAAGCAGAAACTACTCGGTCAACTGTTTGATGCCCTACAAATTGAAGTGGACAGCCCCAAAAGCGCTACTCGCACAGAAGACTACCACCCCAATTTGCTAAATCTTGCTAAACAATGGTCAAACGAATACCCCTCTTACTTGTTTGACTTCAAAGACGACCCCCGGCTTTACAAAACAGTACCACTGCCCGCAGAAGACAACGCTGCCATCAGTTGCATCGCTCGCAGTGCGGTTAATCCTGAGTGGGAACCCACCCGCTTAACCAGCCGCCACCGCGATGAATTTCGCTACCTGTTCCCCTCTCCTAAAGATTTAGATGAGAGAGAAGATTGGGAGAAATACTACGTGACATGGGCCAAAGATACTAAAGAGCGATATCGAGAACGGATGGCAGAAATCTACGAGCAACAAGGCGATGACCTCAAAGCTATTAGAGAAGCTGTTGGCAAATTGTATGAGAGTTTAAGAACTGACGTAGCTGACGCATTTCCTCACCCCAAAGAGCGGATGTTAGCTGCTAGCGCATTGTGGCACGTAGAAACTACAAATCCCAATTTAGACGTGCCTCGCAAAGCTTGTCTTGAACTGTCGCGCCAACTGAAAATTGAGTTCCACCTCGAATCTGACTATGAGCGGCTACATGAAGCTCTGCCCAAGGATACTTACATTTTGAGCGTCCCTTTTCAAAAATTAGCAAGAGATGGAAGCGGTCAAATTAAAAGGGATAGCAAGCGACAGCCAATTAGCACTGACTTAGCTGGTGAATGGAAGGAAAAGCTAGACAATAAAGGCATTAAATACGAAGCTAGTTTACATCCCAGCTTGCCGATGGTTAACTTTGCCTTGCTCGACCCCAATGAGAAATTGGTAGAAGTCCTAGATCAGGAATTTGGCAACAATGAAAATGACATCGACTCTCTCAATTTAACTTACCGAGATCGCTTAGGTCGAACCCAAACTGCCAATTCGCGTATTGTAGCTCCTGCCAGCTACAATTGGGTTGAATCTAAAGACAGCCAAACTCCCAAAGCTGCATTGGTTCTTAACTTGTTCTCCGATGAAATTTGCCAGCAATTGCAGACTTTTCAGTTTGAAACTGTTGAACTAATTGGTCAAAAGTACAACGATTTCAAAGATGTTGATTTTAGCACCGAGAAGTGGAAGGGAAAAAGATTGAGTTTTGAAGTCGATGCTTTTAAAAGCGACACTGGTAATTACCGAGATGGCAGCCCAATTGTCAAGCTCAACGACCGTCAACTAGCCATGTTTTCGCCTAATTCTCCTAAACTGCCTATTGGTGCAACCTTTGAAGCAACTATCGAATCTTCACCCAAAAGCAGTGCTCTCATTTTAAACATCGATCCGGCATCGCTGAGGTTAATTGAAGAAGCGGCTGAAGTGGAAATCCTGTCAGTAAAAGGCAAATCTGCACCCAATAGAGAGGGCTTCGGCGAAGACATTCGACCGGGGAAATCGCTATCTCAAATTTCCCAACAGCAACAGTCTCAAGCTCAACAAAAAAATTGCGATTCCGCAACTATTTCTGAATTAATGCAAGCTGCGATTGGCAATGCTTACCATAAAACAGGCGCTATTGAATTTCCAGTTGGTTCTTGGGGAGTATTCATCAACAGCAAAACTCAAAAATGTACCGTTGAGGATGAAAGTGGCGCTATTATCTTTGCTGCTGACTTGAAAAGTGAGCGAATTATCAAAGGATTGTCTGAAGAAAATAGCGCTAAGTTTGTCGCAGAAATCTTAGAAAATTCTAGTCCTAAACGCCATTCGTCTGTTGCTGTCGAACTTTAAATGATGCGGAATGGGGAGTAGAGAAAGAGGTATAGCCGAGATTAACGTGAGTTCGAGGCGATCGCCCGCGTCAAGCTGGGGTGGGGCGGGTTCACCCATATCTTCCTATCAAATGATGAATCCAGAAAACCCGCCCCTCCACTTTAACCAACGGTAGCGCGATCGCCTGTTGCTTTGCCTAAAGGGTACAAAATCTTTCTACCTAGCTTAACAGTTCCAGTTAGGGTAAGTACGAAAGAAGCAAGTGCGATCGCCTTCTCTAAAAAATCTGCGCTCACACCCCAACCCCAACCCCAACCCACAGCAGCTATTAAGCCACTGAAAATTCAGTAAATTGCCGCACATAAGGCGTTCTAAATCCCAAAACAATCTCTGTTTTTGGTACACCTAATTCTACCAATTCGTTAGCAATTCCTGCTTCAGTTAAATCGCGCTGAATCCAAATTTTTCCATCTTTGATATCTACATGAACTACACAACCATAAACCCTCTCTTGGTTTTCCCAACCTAAATGAACTAAAAGATAGCGATCGCTCTCTTTATCGAAAATTAACTCTTTTTCCGTATCTTCAGATAAATGATTGGCTGTATGTCTTTTTAAGACAGTCTGGACTAACTCTGAATAGTTTATTCCTTCCATAAAACAATCTCCTGTTGGCTTGCTCTCCACTCACAATACAGGTCAAATGTAAAGTTTTATTAAATGTGCAAAAAGCCCAGGAATTTTACAAATACATTCAGGATTTACGCAATTGCTCCCTTGCACTCATCACACTATACCGCTCCATGAAACCTACTCAAATCTACCTACGGCAGACTTGATGTTCACTTCCTGCTTCTACCAAGGGAGTCGGCTCCAACTTGTCCACAGGCGTAACTTCAGACCGAGCTGGTCTTACTAATTGAGAACGAGACAAATTGATTGCCGCGTTCAAATCTCGATTAATTAACAAATTGCAGTAGCCACAATCAAACACTCGTTCCTTTAATGGCATCGATTGAACATGACCGCAGTTTGAGCAGGTTTTAGAAGAAGGGAACCATCTATCTACTAACTCAACCTTCGTGCCATACATAGAAGACTTGTATTCTAACTGACGACGAAATTCATAAAAACCACAATCAGAAATAGCCGCCGCTAACTTATGGTTAGCCATCATTCCGCTCACATTCAAATCTTCGATGCGAATGTGAGCATATTTTTGGCTAATATTTGTCGTCGTTTTCTGTAGAAAATCTCGACGAACATTTGCAGTTCTCCCATGAATCTTGGCAACTCTAAGATAGTGCTTATGAGCATTCTTTGATGCTTTCACACCCAACTTTCTGTTGCCCAATTGCTTTTTCCGATTTCTCCACTGTTCTTTACTCAGCTTGGTTTTCGCTTTCTTGAGTGGACGAGGAGACGAGTAAGAATTACCATCAGAAAGAGTAGCAAAGGTTGATACTCCTAAGTCAATTCCCACTGGTAAGGCAACGGGATGAAACATTGGTGGGATTTTGTCGGCTTTGAGCGTAAAGGATACATACCATTTATCCGCCGTGCGCGAGATGGTAAATGTCTGCGCTACGCAAGGGAATGGGATGGATTCTTTGAGCCGAAATGTTCCTAACGTGGGAATCTTAATTGATTTGCTAGCTGCCAATAAAATTGAGTGATTCCAATCAGCAGCATCTACAGTGAATGAATCACCATCTTTTTTCCTTTTAAATTTAGGGAATTTCCCCAATCCTTTGAAAAAACGAGATAAAGCCGAGCTAAAATGCCGAAATGTCATCTTGTAAACCCTAGAAGACAGGGTGTTAGTCCATTGATATTCCGGCATCTTTTTGACATGGTTTGTGAAAACTCTTTCGATTGCTGCTACCTTTTTGCTGCTACCATCTGGGAGACTTTTTACTTCTTGATAAAGACTCAATGCGTAGTTGTAGCAAAATCTGGCATAGCCAGAATGTCGCGCCATCAAGGTGCGTTGCTTGTTATTAAGTTTGAGTTCGAGTTTGATGGCGTACATATTCGGTAAAAGCTTTCGCAGCACTTTCTTTGAGTTCTGTGATTATCTACTTGTTTTTTAACTTACTCATGCGGTTATTTTAGCGCAACTTATGAGTAGATATAGGGAAGTTTGGGTAAATTTTTGTAAACAGTTGCAACCCCCCCAATTGGATCGATCCAATTGAACCAATAAAAAACACCTGTTGTCAGGAAGCCAGAACTCATGGAAATAATTTAGGTTTGAAAAAGGAAGGGGAGGGGAGTGGGGAGTGGGGGAGAATAGGAGAATTTGACACTTATTTCCTACGAATGCTTGTCTAACTGTACGGCAAAGCCTTCCCACTCTCCCCCTCTCCCCATTCCCCTTCCCTATCCAAGGAGAAATTCAATGGTTACTTACGCCCACAAAAAAAAGTCAAACCAATACATCACGGCTGAAACAGAACAGGGAGAAAAAATACTAAAGTACCTTAAAAGTCGGTGTGAAAAGGCTTTAAATTACTGCCAAGAACAAGGCCTGACTGCTGTTGAAGATTTTGCCGAAGCTGTCGAAGAATTGACTGAAGCTGACGGCAAACCAGGTATCAGCGTTAAAGTCACACAAGGTGGCTTCGTCCTCTCCCTCACAGACCGACCTGAATATGGTTCTACCACTGGCAAATACATGATGGAACACCTGGGAGAACCAGATGACAACCGATTCACCGCCGTCGGCATTAAAGCCACCCTCACCCCAGAAAAGAGTAAATCTCAGAGGAAAAATAAGCCTTCAGACTTAGACGAACTACTCTCCGAAATTGAGGAAACTGATTCAGTACCCAAGCAAGCGTCAAAAGCTAGTTCCAATGCTAATAAAAAACTGGAATTAGACGAATTCGATGAAGATCATGACCTTCTCGATGAAATTAATGGCAGCGAACCAACAATCAAAACTCAAGCTAAATCTCAAACCAAAAGCAATAACGATTGGGAAATAGCGGACAGCCGTCATTCTAAGTCCCAGGCTAAATCTAAAATCACTGAAGTTGAAGTTGACGACGAATTTGTGGTAGATGACGTTGAGGAAGAGGATAAAAAACGTATACCCAAAACTAAATCTCAGGCTAAGCCTAAAACTAAAAATGTAGAAAAATTTGTCACTGCTGAAATTGATGAAGACGAAGAACTTGCACTCCCGCAACAAGTTAAACCAAAATCCCGCCAAAATGAAGAATTTGCAGGTGAAACTGAATCCCACAACCAATTTCGTAGTAAAAAACTTAATCAAAACCAGTTTGAGACAGTTGATAGCATCGACGACCTACTTGAGGACACCCTAACCAAAAGTCCTACAACACAATCCTTGCCATCCGATGCCAATCCCAGAACCCAACGCCGCAAGAAATCAAACGAATTGGATATTGATAGCCTGCTCAAAACAGGCGCACAAACCAGCGAGAGAATAGCCACTTCAGGAAATGAGATAAACGGTACAACCCTCTCTGGACTGAGTGCTCAAGCTGCATTTCTAGCCACCCTTGTAGGCATTGATGCAGCACAAAAAGTTATTGGTGCAGCCAGGGAAGCTGGACAAGAACACCAAGTTACTCAACTCATCAAAAGGCTTAAATCTCAAAGCCAGCGTGCCGATCGGCTAACTGAACGAGCCAATCATTTGCCAGCACTCATTGATGAACAAGAAGCACCTATTGATGAACAAGAATCAGAAAATACACCCCTACCTCCTCTCTCCCAAGAAGAACATCAACTCGAAAATCAAGCCTTATCTCAAACTGAAACTTCTGAGTCAGTTGGAGCAATCTTAGCCAAAGCCGTTAATCATGTCACCCACAAACTTAAAACCATCCCTCAACCAGATGATGAAAGTAGAAAACTTAACCCAATTGAGATTAATCCTCATGCTAGTTTTGAAGAACAACTCAAACAAATTAATCAAGCCATCGACCGCTTAGAAAAACGACTCGATACCCTAGAAAGCCGCATCGAAACTTTAGAAAAAGCACTTCAACAGCACTCTTTGAGCCAAACACCGCCTGCTGCGGAAGTTATGCCAGAAGAAAATAAGGATGATTTTGCCAAACCTACTAACGGAGGAAAACGCTCGCCTTCCCCAGAAAACGAGAGGACGGACGCAAGAGTACCTGCTTTTGCTCAAGGTCGAAATCCGTTAGATAAAGAAAATTCTACCCCTCAAACCGAGCGACTTCCCTCAACTGATGAAGCACTGATTGCTGAAGCACTGGTGCAAATTTATCATGCTGCTGTTGAAGAAGCTGCTCAATATGAAGGCGATCGCTCTCAAGCTACCCCAGCAGCAGCTAATGGTGGTGTTGACCTGGGAAATACCAAACTTTACGTCTTTCTTGAAGGTGAATTGACAACTGTCACCCTAGAAACCAAAGATGGCTTTGAAGTCTTTGAGGCTACCTCAGATGAGACGAGAAAATGGAACGTTACCACTGACAAACTGACTCCTAAAGACAAACAAGAAATTTTGAAATTGCCTCACAGCTTAGAAGAGTTCCAACAAGTCAGTAACCAAGAACACCTCGCTCTGCTAGTAGCCGAAAGGGGCAAAGATGCCATCAGTTTAACTGACTCTCAAGGCAACAAATTCGAGTTTGAAGCCGGAGAGGGAATCGTGACTGGCTATACAGAACACGGCGAAGTAATTTATGAAGCCATCCTTCAACCAGACCAGGTAGAGGTACTACAATGCGACATCCCCGCCAACGAACTAGAAAGTTGGTTAGAACGAAGACTTCAGCAAACGCCGACTTCTAACTCCCACCGAGAAACTCACAAAGCCAATCGAGAAGTTCAAATCTAGGGAAGTCTAGGATGCTATTTCAATACGGTTCATTTAAGGCTGACAGCATGAGTGGTGATGCGAATTTTTGAGCCTTAAGTGAACCGTATTGGATGCTATTTACCTTCTACTTTATACTTCCTCAACGACAACCCCCTCCCAATGGATCGATCCACTTTGGTCACTCAAAAACACCGCCTTTGGTGATGTCAAAGCTTAGTGGCAAAACTTAGAGTAGTAATAAGGAAAATAACTACACTATAGAGAGGTTTGCATGACTATTCGTTCCTCATCCCGCTATTTATTCCCAACTGCAAAAGGCTCACAAAGCCCCGCCTTTCAATTTCTGAAACAACACAAAATCCGCCCAGGCGACTTCCTATTTATCGGGATTTGCCTAGCCTCACTTGTCTATTTTACTATCCATGACCCGCTCTTAATTGCGACTTTAGGCTGCTCCAGCATACTCTTTTTAAGTTTATGGCACATCACTAGAGCTATTCCTCTTGTAGAGCGATATATCGGCTGCAAAATCCGCTTTTGGCACATTGCCACTGCCATTATCACCTCTACTGCGCTTTGCTCCGTACTCGATTCCCCAGCCAACGCCCTCTTCCTCTCCGGCTTAGAAGAATTTATGCAAGAACTCGCAGAAGGAGCCTCTTCAGCAGGAGGCGAAGCTATTGATGCCGAAGTCATTGAACTGATTTTCAACTTAATTCGCGGAGCATTTCTTTTGTTAGTAGCAGCCGCTTCTCTTTTCGCCTACAACCAAGCACAACAAGGTAATGACTGGAGACCAATTGTTACCCAAGTTGCCTTAGCCTTTGCCATTGTAATTGCCGTTGACGTAATAACTTTTCTGTTCGTTGGCAATGGCGGAGGTGGAGGAGCTTAGGGAAAAATGGGAAGGGGAATGGGAAGGGGAAGGGGAAGAATAAATTTTCTAGTTTTGAGTTAAACCTTCTTCTCTTACTGATCAAAAATCATCTCGCTTGCCTTGAGAAGAACGTGATTTTACTCAACTTGTTCCACCCTTCCTATTCTTTTAATTAGGAACACTGAATACTAGATGTTACTAGCTAACAATCCCCTCTATTTTTTCCCTTCCCCTCCCTTCCCAACACAAATTAGTAGCGATTGAAACTAATAACAACCTGCCTTTCCCTTCCCTTCACCTTCCCCTTCCCCCTCCCCCCTATTACCATGCTTAAAGACCCAGATAAAGACTTTATTTCCGTCAACAAAATTCTCGGCAAACAAGCCAGCATCGGCATTATTCCAGCGGAACAGCTAATTCCCTGGATGCTAATCACCGTAATTTCCTACCTCCTCACCAACGGCTTATTCAGCTTAGGAATGCCTTGGTTTTTCATCACTACTTTCTGGCTAATTGTAAGCTGGTGGCTCCTGACAGGTAACAAACCTCACCTTTTTGTAGACAGGTTTAGACCTCCGCCGGGGAATGAGTGGTACAACGGTAATCTTTTATACCTTTCTCCCGTTCCCCAACACCGACCAAACCCGATTCGCCACCGAATCAGCGATTCACAAGTCCGAGTCAAACTTAAACCCAAAGTTGCTCCCACTCAACAAGGAGGTAACAGCCGACTTATGCCCTTCCAAAACTACCAAAACCTCCTGTGTTTAGTCACTATCAAAAAGGATGGTCGGGAAGTTTCTGGTTACTTACTGAATGAAGGCAGTCAATACCAAATTGTATTCGGATTCGAGACGGCTGGCTTTCACAACATTCTGTACCGTCAGGAAGTAAACAACGCAGCTACTGCCTTAGAAGAAGGACTAAAAGACATTCCCCCAGGCGAAAAAATGACCTTTCATACCGGCTGCTACAGCAGCGATTGCGTTCGCCAGCAACAGTTAACTGAATTGGCTGATAACTGCCACCTCAAACCCATTTCTGTACTCGTTCGTAACGAACAGAAACGCATTCAAGAACTCAACTTAGCAGGCACCAGACAACTGTGGAACCAAACTATTTTCTGCACTTGGACATTCAACGCTCAATCTGGCTCCAAATCCAACGACCCTCTGAGTAAATTCATCAATGGAATTATCAACACAGCCAACAGCATTGCTGCACAATTTACAGGCAACCAGCGCATCTACTCTGAACGCTTTTACAAACAACTGCTGCTCGACGCTTTCGAGCAAGGCTATATCCGGTGGGAACTCTTGCTAAACACCA
Organism: Microcoleus sp. T2B6; assembly: GCF_036700475.1. NCBI lineage: Bacteria > Bacillati > Cyanobacteriota > Cyanophyceae > Oscillatoriales > Microcoleaceae > Microcoleus > Microcoleus sp. T2B6. Next base: position 20,255 of record NZ_JAUBOZ010000008.1, read on the forward strand.
AAATTGGACTGGAAATTCAACCCATGAATGCCCAAGCATTGTGGGGATGGCTGTGGCAAAAATTCAACAGCGCACCCGTACCCCCTATCCCCCAACTTCTCACCTTAAAAGAAACCGCGTCCGACTACAAACTAACCGAAACCCTCAACAGTCACAAACACGCCTGCACGATTTTAATTGAAGGTATGAGCGGCCGTTCGAGCTGCCCGGAACACAGAAAAGCTAGCTCACGCATTTTGCTTCCCGGCAGAAACGCAGAATGCGGCGTGCTAACAATGGAAGAGGGCCCCGGCGGCTGGCTCAATACCAGAGAGCAACTGCAATGGCTCTGGAAAATTATGAGCAACAGCTACGTCCGCGATACTGAAGCCGTTGTCGAAATTAGCGCCGCTCCCAACTTTATTATTCAAGACAACTTAGCAAGGCAAGCTAAACAATCTAAAACTGCCAAAAAACGCGCTTTAGAAAAAGGTCAAGGTCGCGATGTAGGAGCAGAAGTCAAACAGGAAGAATCCTTTGAAGCCCAGAAAAAAATGTACAAAGGTGCAAGAGCAATTCACGCTGCTGTCACCTTCTTAGTCTACCGACCAACCCCGGAGCAACTAACACACGCTTGCCAAATGCTCTCCCACAGCTTCGGCTCTGCCAAGGTATTAAGAGAGCGCAACATTGCTTGGCAACTGTGGCTAGAAACTTTGCCCATTACTGTAAGCTGGCTGCTGCACAGCAGTTCGCTAATTAACGAACGCCGCCTCACCTTAGACACCGAAACTGTCCCCGGTATTTTGCCCTTAACTGCTGTAAGGGACATCGACTCAAAAGGAGTTGAATTCATCACCAAAGGCGGCAAACCCGTGTACGTTGACCTCATGCACAACCAAACTAGCCGCGCCGTTATTACAGGTGAATCCGGTTGCGGTAAAAGCGTTGTAGGATGGCGATTTGCGGTCGATGCTTTAGCCGCTAATATCCCAGTAGTCGGTATGGACATCTCAGCAGGAAGCGGCAGCACCTTTGAGACAGCAGTAAAACTGTTAGGAGACGAAGGTGCTTACTACGACATCACCTCTGGTAGCTCGAATCTACTCGAAATACCCGATTTGAGGCGTTTTGCTAGAGAAGAGCGATCGCGCCGACTAGACCAATGGAAAGAGTTTATCAGAAAAGCGCTGACTATTATCAGCATGGGCAAAGTCCGCGACCCAAAATTAGCGCAGCGAGTCGATGCCATTTTGCTGCTAACTCTGAAAAAATTTCTGGAAGACCCAGACATTATCGAGCGCTACAATACGGCATTTGAAAAAGGCTGGAAATCGACCGCTTGGCAAGAAATGCCAACCCTCACAAACCTCCTAAAATTCTGCACAAAAGAGCAACTAAACCTGCAAAACTTTACCGACTTCGACCGCATTGCCATCAACCAAATTATCACTCAATGCAACGCATTACTAGCCTCACCTTTAGGGAAAGCAATTGGCAGACCGAGTACATTTTCACCCGAACCCGCTGTCAAGTTTTTTGCCCTTAGTGGCCTGGGTAACGAACAAGACCAATACCTAATGGCAATTAACGCCCATGCTGCTTGCATCCGCAACGCACTTTCTCACCCTAAAAGCCTATTTATCGGAGACGAACTTTCGATTTTGTTTAAAAAAGATGGATTTGCTGAAGTAGTAGGCGAACTCTGTGCAGTGGGTAGAAAGAATGGCATTTCAGTGCTCTTGCTATCCCAAGATATCGACAGTATTTGCGACTGTAGTGCGGGCACTATGATTATGCAAAACATGGTGTATCGAATTACCGGAAGATTGACATCAAACGGAGCCACTTCTTGGATCAAAAATTTGGGATATCCGGCTGAAATTATTAGCCAGAATGCCACAGAAGCTTTCCTTCCCAGAGCTGCCGACCTTTATTCCAATTGGCTAATTGAAAAAGGAGGTCGTTTCTGGCAAAGCCGATACTATCCAGGCGAAATGATATTAGCAAGTGTGGCTAACAATCAAGCTGAATTGATGGCTCGCGCGCGAGTGATGGCTCAATATCCCAATACGTTAAAAGGGCAATTGCTAGCACTCAAACAATTTGCCTCTGAATACGTACAAGCTGTTAAAGAAGGACGTTCATTAACCAATATTGGCAAGAATGCAGTCACTGATATCAATGGCCACAAATCCCCTCAAGACCTTATTGCTAGCTAGACGGAGAAAAACCGATGAAATCACCGAAATTGCTTGTTAAACTTGCCCTCGGCATTCCTGCAATTTGGCTGAGCTTAATACTAAATTCTGTTGAAGCAAAAGCTCAAACCTCTGACAGCAATCCGACTGCAACACAGCTTCCCAGTTTAAACAATCCTAACAGCAGCACTTTCAACCCCTCCAGCTTCACAGTTCCCAATCAACAAATAGAAAGCCAAATCCAACAATCAGCTAATAACTTCTTGAGCAACCCGAAAGAAATAGGAGGTATAGAAAACACAATTAGCGGCATAACAGGCGAAATTTCAGATACCATCTCCACCATCTCCGACAGCATCTCAGGCATCTGGGACAATTTGTTAAACAAAGTAGAAAAATTCAGCAGTGAAATAGAGTCAACCCTCTCTTCATTCCTGGGAGAACTGAAAGTTCCAGACCTAAAAGAAGCAGTTAAAAGCATAATGGACGGCAACACCTCCGAAAGCGAAGGGACAAAACTATCCGCTGCTTTAGAGAAGAGACCGCAAGATTCTTACAGCCTCAAAGAGAATACCGCAGAACTCGCAGAAAGAGAAAGTGCTGTAAGTGTTGCCAATAAAGCCACTCTCAGTAAAGAAGCTCAACAAAAGCAAGCTCAGATGAAAGAAATTGTCCAGCAGAACGTAGAGCAAACTAATCGCGAGAGCCAAAATTCAATGGAATTGGGTGCTGATTCAGAAGGTCAAGATGTCACACAGAACATTATGAGAAACATCTCTCAACAAAGTGCGATCGCAGCTAAGCAAGCAGCCTTATCAGCAGAAAATCAAAGTGCCTTAGTCATGCAGGGCCAGCAAGCTCAAATCGATCGCAGTTTTGCCAACATTCTCAACGCTCAACAAGCTGAAGAACTCAACGAAATTAACACAGCCCAGAGACGGCAGGATGCTGCGGCTGCTACCGCTTCTTCTACTCAAGCCGGACTGTTTCAAATGCCGGGAGGCATCACCTTGGGTGAATAAGGGGAGGGGGAAGGGGAAGGGGGAGGAAGGATAAACTTTCGCTTTTTTGAGTTGCACCTTCTTCTGTCACTTATCAAATTGTAAATAATCAGCTCCCCAATGTAGAAAATGACGCGATTTTCCCCAAATTTTTCTACCCTTCCCCTTCCCCTTCCCCCCTGACAGGTGTAGGTTTTTTACAACTAGGAGGAGTTACAAGCATAAAAGGCATCCACAGGAGTGTGAGGGAAGGAACTCCAACGCTCCAGATGAATGGGAATATTGTTGAGTAAATTAGCCATCAAAGTCACAAATCCTTTAAGAAAACAAGACAAATGACGCCCTTTTTTGAGGCCTTGAGGCTGATTTAAAGCAGTATGTCCAAGGGGAAGTTGTGGAAAATTTGAGGCAAGTGATTGATTTTCATGAGTGCCACCCAGGATCACCATCCATAAAGTGGCAACAGCCAGCACTAACCACATTCGTTCGGCTCGTTGTGGTGAGAGTAAACGTGTATTATGCCATTGCCAGCCATCGGATTTGAAATCGCGGTAAACACATTCGGTACAAGAACGTAGTCCATACCAGAGAACGTTTGCTTCTTCCGGTTTGAAGTCTGTCAGAATCAACCAGGGGTCTTTGTAGTCTAGATCCCAACGAGCTAAGAGTGTACAAGACAGAGGATTAGTTTTAAAACACACGACTTCGGCAGACCATGATTGTCCACCTTGACGAACCAAATGTGCCAGTGGCTGCCATGTCTGTTGAGAGGGCAGACGATAAGTTCCTTGATGGTTGATACGTAGAAATGGATGCCAGCCCACACTTTCAATCAATTGATATAGCCAATCAGCATACAATCCTCGGTCAGCGGCAACGATCACCCTAAAGTTTGCCGGAATCACACCTTGAACAACACAAATCAGTTTTTGCCAATGAGGTTTCCAACTTCCGGGCTCCTCGGCTCCGACAATGCACCAAGCTACAGGAATTCCCGACCCACCCAATAAGATGTTCATCGACAGAACTGTAAATTTATCTCCGATGCTAGTGGCATCCAGTGCCAAGGCAATGTCCTCAACATTTTTCGGCAGTAAACTTAGCACCCACAACAGTAATGGAGCAAAACAACCACTAACATCCAGCTCACGACGATAAAGTCCTTTTTTAGCTGGGGCTTCTTGATACCATTCTTTTAATCGCTGACGGACTGTGTTCGGCTTTTCTCCGTTGAGCTGAGCGATAAAATGCGAAACTTGGGTTAAGCTGCTAGATTTGGTCATGACTACACCAAAGCTCCAAGTCGCTAAGCCAATCGATTGAGGTATGGAGAGGTGAGGCATTTGTTTGGAGACAATACATGACCAATCCTTGAGATGCTTATTTTTCAGCATTTTGGGTTTTTCCCCAGCCACGTGTTTCGTTGAATCACCCTTATTTTCGCCTGGTTTAATTGACTTTATACTACCCAGTCGTAAAAAACCTACACCTGTCAGCCCCTTCCCCCTCCCCCTCTCTTCCCCCTTCCTCAACTCCGAAACTACCACTAATTAGTAGCGAGCAAAGCTAATAATAACCTGGTTTTTCCTTCCCCTTCCCCTTCCCCCTCCCCCTCTCTCCCTCTCCTTCCCCTTCCCCTTTCCCCTCCCCTTCTCTTAACCTTCCCCTTCCCCTTCCCCCTCCCCTTCCAAAAATGCTGACACAACTAATTGCCCAAACTAGCACAGCAGGACAAGCCCTGGACACTCTATCTGACGCCATAGAAGTCTCTCAAAAAACCGTCGAATCGTGGAATTTAGTTTGGTTTAACACCTTCAACACTCAAGAATCCTCTCTCTGGATTGCCTTAGTCAAACTAGGACTAATTCTGGCGGGAATATCTGTTACTTACCTCGCTGTCACCAGTGGCAAAGAAATCATCGAAAAACAGTCTTGGTCAGAGCTAGTAGCCATGTTTATCTGGCCGCTTGTGATTGTAGTATTTCTCAGCAACAACGGTAAAGTCTTAGCTGAAAGCGTCAAATTCATCAAAGCTGTAGGCAGCACTCAAGTTCAAGAAATTATGAAAATTCAAGTCGGAGAAATGACCTTCAGAACTGCCCTGAGCGACGTTAACCTCACCAGTGCTGGCAAAGAAGAGATTGAGAAACTCTACAGCGAATGCCAGGGCAAAGTTGGATCGGGTTTAGTGGAATGCTGGAACAGCAAAAAAGAGCCTGCTCAACAAATTCTCCAGGCAGCGGAACAGCAAAATGGAGGCCCCCTCAAAAGCTTGCAGCGGTTTGTTGAAAACTTAGGCAATGTTGCCAATCTTCAGGATATAGGAAATGGCGATTTTGCAGGGCAAGTTTTTAGGTCTACTGTCTTGCCCATCATTCGCTTAATTCTTAGATCGGTACAGTGGGCATTTGTCAATATTTTAGAAGCCGCCTTGTTGCTAACAGCTTTATTCGGGCCTCTGGCAATGGGCTTGTCGCTGCTACCGCTGCAAGGAAAACCCATCTGGGCTTGGTTAATAGGGTTTATGTCGTTATTTGGAGTGCAATTGGGCTACAACATCGTCGTTGGCTTAGTCGCCGTAGTGATTGTCAAATCTGATGCAGAGCTAGTTACAGATATCGCCTTTTTATTCTTTTTAGCTGTGTTTTCTCCCGTTCTAGCCGTGTTAATAGCCAAGGGTGGAGGAACTGCTTTGTATAGTGCGATCACTAATAGCACTAAACAGCTTACAGACATTGCCAGTAACGCGATTGGTCTTGTTGCCGGAAAACTCCTTTAGGACTGAATTCGTCCACCCAAATTTGTTCAAATTCACCACTACTCAACATTAGAATTTATGAATGTCAAACTTAAGCAATCTCAACCCTTACTTCCCGAATCTAAAAACACCTTAGCCTTGTGTTTTATCCTGCTAACCAGCTTTGTTTTTTTACTAACAATTGCTGTTTTAGTTAACACAGTTAGTTTGAGAGCTTTATCTCAAAAAAAAGTTACATTTGTTCAGCTCAAAGACGGAACCGCAGCCCGAATTGCAGAACAAGATGAATTTTACAGAGAGCCTAAAACTATCCAAACTTTCGTGTCAAGTTGGGTGAATTTAACCTGGGCTTGGTCAGGCAAAATACCCGGCACAAATGACCCCGACCCCGGCATTAAAGTTAAAGGCAGTACCAAAGTTCCTACAACTGCTTGGATGGGTTCATTGATGATGGAGTCAGAGTTTGGAAAAGCTTCCCTTGTCGAACTTGCCCAACTCGTTCCTAACACCATCTATTCAGGAAAAACCCGCTCTGGAGTCTATATCTCTCACATAGGAGAACCCAGAGAAATAAAAAGAGGAGTTTGGGAAATAGATGTAATTGCTACTCGCGTAGTGCTAGAGCAAGGCATTGGAGAAAGCCGAGAACAGTTTAATCGAACCTTCACCATCAAAGCCGTAGAAATTCCCAAATCCCCTCTCAAAGAAAACGCTAATGAATTAGAGAAGACTATTCACTCTTTGAGAGCAGCCGGATTAGAAATTTCCCGAATTGTTGAATTTAAACCTTAGAGGGGGAAGGGGAAGGAGTACCGCCCCTACAGAAACCGATTTGTTTGTATTTCACTTACCTGACAAGTGCTGTATATGAACTTCAAGCGGTTGTATTTAACAACAAAGAAGTCGTGATTTTCTGCTCTTTCCCACTCACAGAAAAGCCAATCATTTGTTAATTAACCATCGTAATAAGCAACAACAGAGGTAGCCATGAGTAATAGACAAGACTCTTCAAACAATTCTCATCAAACAAAGTTGACAACCGCAGAAATTGAGCCAAATAATTCACTCCCTCTTGATAGCGAAAGTATCCTTAATAACGATAGTAACAAGATGTCAGAAGACAACTTTTCCCTTTCCCCTATTTCCCCTTCTCCCAATCCTTCCCCTTCTGACGATGACATTGACGAGAACTTCATTGCTAATTTCGACCCCAATGCACCCCTAACACTTGAAACTCAATATCAACTCGCTCAAGATGAGGAAAGACCACTGCCTCCGCCTGTTTCCGAAAGAGGCGTTCCTAGAGCAGTGACAATGCTGCTGTTGACTGGTGGAATACTATTGCTAGGACTGCTGATTTGGCAATTTATCAAGCCTAAATCACCTCGCGAACCTATCGCACAATCAACACCAAAAGAAAGCTCTTCTGGCACCATTAAAGATGAAAAACCGGAGTTGCTGGCTAAATTAGCTTACCAAGACCAACAAAAACTGTTAGCCGAAAAACCGCAAAAAACCGCAAAACCCAAAACAGAACCGTCGCCCAAACCGTCAAGAGCCCCGCGAAATCCGCGAACTCCGCGTCTAGTCGCTACCCGGAGCGCTGCACCGCCACCTACTCCTCTACGCGAACCCCTACCCGCACCCCGAACAGTAGTGCGGACGGTAACACTACCCGCACCCATACCGCAAAGAACACCCGCGCCCCCACCAGCCCCGGCCCCTATACCCAAACCGTTAGTACCACCACCTTTAATTCCAACTCCAACCGAAGAAAAAATCGACCCGTTTGAGCGGTGGAACCAACTCGCCCAACTCGGACAAATTAGGGGAAATTTTGACCCTAACCGAATAGCGAATGCCGTGAGTGCAACACCAAGCACTCCAGCGGCAACAAGCGCTACCGCCGCCGCTCTGACAAAGCCAGCTCCAACAACTGAATTCCTAACAGTCAATATCGGCAACCAAAAGTCGCAACCCTCATACGTTTCTTTCGAGCAAATCCCAGAAAAACTATATAGCCACCCAAATAACGCCAGCGGGGAAAGGCTACACCCGGAGTTTCCTTATGGAGGGGACAGCCTCGAAACCACCGACAACTCCCAAAACCCCACTAACCAATTAACTCCGGCTCCCTTTTCCCCCCAAACAAGTTCCGATTCTACTGATAACTCAATCGAGACGGAGGCTCGACTGAGCGCGAGCCGAACGTCCTTGCCCGCCGATACAGAATTTCAAACCCTTTCCCCAGAAGCTGCTCCAGAGGCTTCTGCCTTAACAAACTCCCCAACCCTAGAACAAGTAAACTCCCCAGGGGCAAAAGGCATTCTCAACCGCACGCCCCAAAGTTCCTCAACCTCCCAAACAGCTCAGGTTCCCCTTGGAACCACAGCCAACGGCATAGTTTCGGTTCCCCTGCTGTGGGATGAAGGCTCAGGCAAACAGCTTTACGACAAATTTGCCGTCACTCTCACAGCCGACTTCACGGCAACTGACGGCTCTATTGCTTTTCCTGCCGGCACAGTTGTCATTGCCAAAGCCAACACCGTCAGCAAAACCAATCGCATGGTACAAGCTAGTGCTGTGGCGCTCGTCTACTCTGATAGAAACGGTCAGATTAAACAGCAGCCCATTCCAGAAGGCGCAATTTTGATTGCAGGAGAGGGCGGGCGGCCGCTGATTGCTTCAGGCTACTTCGACCCTGGTTCCGATATTGCCGGACAGGATATCCTCACCGCAGTGCTGTCGGGAGTTGGACGAGTCGGTCAAGTATTCGCAGAGCCTAAAGTCAGGAGCTCTAGCAGTATTAGCGGTAGGTTTGGGGGCAGTACAACCACCGTTGAAAGTCGAGACCCCCAAATTTGGTCAGCCGTCCTCGATGGCTTTTTCAGTCCCTTGGCAAAACGGATGGAAAGCCGCTCAGATAGAGCAACTGAAGAACTTTTAAAACGCCCCAATGTAGCTGTGGTTAATAAAGGAACCCCGGTTTCTATTACTGTTAACAGCTTTCTCAACATTTACCGTTGACCGAGGCGTTGGTAAACGGTTAAGTCGCCCCAACGCGACTGCGATTAGTAAAGGAAATCCCCGTTTTTACTGTCAACAATTTTCTCAACATCAACCGATAACTGCCATGACTACTCGCATCCAATCTCCAAGAATGCTTTCCCTCGGAGGGCTTTTGTTCACAGCAGTGTTCGCTGCTGCAAGCTACCCCGACTGTGCTTTTGCTCAATCCCCAGTAACAGGCTATCAAACTGTGGGTCGAGATATTGCCGTCAATAGTGCGATCGATATTTTAGTCTATTCCGGCCGCGCAAGTGCGATCGACTTCAGCTCAACCGACGAAGCTGTCGCCTACGTTTTAATTGCCGACCCCTCAAAAATAGTTTTCAGCACCGACGCACAGTTGGCAAGTGGCAAAGCCAAAACTGTTTTCTTGCGTCCCATTCAAGCGCTCAATTTTCCGGGAGCTACCACAGCTACCATCACCAATATCTCAATCAAAACTGTAGATTCAAAAGGGAAACAGCGACTTTACAACTTCAACATCGTTCCTACCAACAAAGAACCCGAACACTTAGGAATTCGCATCGTTCCCCTAACTCCGAGAATGGAGCCGACTGTGAACGTTGATAGAGGTCGCGCCCCCGCAGCATCAGATGTCGAAAAAGGATTGCTGATTGCCATTCAAAAAGGCTACACAGCAGCCAACGACCCAGTAGTCTACAGCGTGCGACAATTTTTAGCTCTGGTAAGAAATCAAAATCTATCGGCGGCCGATGCTGCTGCACGAGCCGGAGTAGACTTGTCTGTGATTGTCGAGCTAGCCAAAATAGCTTTTGAATCAAACTACCGCTCACACAAACCTACTCATATCTAACCAATGTTAGACAGAGTTAGGTAAGTGCATTCGTTCCGGGGTCAAGCACAAAGCGGGAGCAACGGCAATCCCATCAATTTAAAATCTCAAATCTCAAATCTTAAATTGTTCCAATTACCCATTACCCATTACCCATTACCAGTCTAGAGCGGCTTTAAGTACGCAACTTGGGTTAGTTGAGATGCAAATCCTCTCCTCAATACTGCCAAGCGGGAGCCAGTGTCGCTAACCGCTCGCTCTGAGAACTTATGGCTTTTGACTGATTCAGATTCGTTTGAGGCTGCGCTATTAATAGGAATTAGTCAAACAGCATAACGAGACCGAGCGGGGATGGTGAATGAGGAGAGGAGAACTCTTCTACTTCTGGTGTTACTCCCCTCTGAAGAAGAACGTTTTTTTCCTCATTCCCACTCCCTTTTTTCAACCAATGTTCCGCCCAAAAAGCTCAATTCAAAAAAAGTCTGCCCTCCCGCTGCGCGTTGTGCTTACAGTCCCCAACGCTCTCCTAATTTCAACCTTACTAGCTCTAACGGGATGGCTTTCTTTTCAAACAGGGCGGCAGACAATGAATGACTTAGTTGCACAGCTATTGTCCGAAGCAACGAGCCGCATCTGGGACCGCCTTGACAACTACTTAAAAGAAGGGGTTGGGGTTGGGAAAGGAGAAGGGACTTATAAAAAAATGCAAACTGGTTCGGTAAACCAACTTCCCCCAAGTCAAACAGCCGGAGTCACAATCAAATCAAATGGGGAAAGAAATGGGTCAGACTCTCCAAAAACAATATTCCGTCAACAAAAAACAAATTCTGCTTTTCCCACCCCAACCTCAACATTCAACTTGCGCGATTTCCACATCAGCCCTAACTGTCAAGTCTTTATCTTAGACCGAGAGGGACGCTCTGTTGCTTGGAACGAGGTAACTGAACCAAAACCGTCTATTTCTGCTGACGGACTGCAGCGAAGAAGCGCCCGAGCTCTGCAACAACAAGTAATCCAGCTTTCCACAGAGTATTTGCTTAAACATTATGGCAGCCTCGCTGCTATTAACAGCAGCCAAAATCTTAACTTTACCGCCAGCAACTCTAGATACTTACTGCAAGTCAGACCTTTTGAAAACTCTTCAAGCTTAAACTGGCTGATTGTAGCAGTTGTCCCCGAAACCGATTTTACGGACAAAGTTCAGGCCAATACTCGCAACACTATTTTGCTCGTGCTGCTGGCTTTGGTTCTTTCTATCTGCCTTTTGCTGTCCATTTCCCTAAGAATAGAACAGCGGCTGCTGCGATTAATTTCGGCAACAGAGGCGATAGCTGGTGGCGACTTCGACTCAACAGTTTCAGGTAGCGGCGTTGCCGAACTCGAAGCCCTAGCCTGTGCTTTCAAGCGCATGAATTCCCAGTTAAAAGCATCTCGCCAGCGGCTAGAAGAATATTCTGGCGATTTAAAGCGGCAAGTTGCACAGAAAACAAAGGAACTAAAACAAGCTAAAATTGCCGCCGAAAGTGCCAATCGCGCTAAAAGTACCTTTCTGGCTAATATGAGCCACGAACTGAGAACGCCTCTGAATGCGATTATCGGCTTTGCTCACCTCCTTGTGCACTCTAAAAAAACTGCACCGGAACAGCAGTCGAGTTTAGATATTATCAATCGCAGTGGCGAGCATTTGTTGAAACTAATCAACGATATTTTGTCGCTGTCTAAGATTGAAGCTGGTCAAATTACCCTCGAATCAAATGCTTTTGACCTTTACAGTTTGCTCTCGGACATAGAACGGATGTTCCAACTCAAAACTCAGTCTAAAGGAGTGCAGCTTGTTTTTGAACTCCGGAAAGATGTACCGCAATACGTCCGAACTGATGAAAGCAAGCTGCGCCAAGTTTTGATTAATCTGTTGGGCAATGCTGTTAAATTTACTGAGACGGGTAGGGTGAAGCTGACTGTAAAATGCCTTCAGTCTATGACCAAAAAACCGCTATCCAAATTCTTTCTCCAGTTCTCAGTGAAGGATACAGGCCCTGGTATTGCCCCTGAAGAGATTAGCCGTTTGTTCAAGCCGTTTGTGCAAACTGAAACTGGTAGGAAATCGCAAACGGGAACGGGCTTGGGATTGCCAATCAGTAGCTCTTTCGTGAAGCTGATGGGTGGCGAGATTAAGGTCAAAAGTTCTGTGGGGAAAGGAACGGTTTTTAGTTTTTACATTAAAGTCAGTCATGCAACTGAGAGCGAAATTTATGACAGACTGCCACAAAAACGAGTAAAGGGGTTGGCATCCAACCAACAAATATATCGCATTCTGGTAGCGGACGATGAGTCGGCAAATCGGTTACTGCTAACTCAGATATTGAAGTCGGCTGGCTTTCTTGTGTGGTTCGCGGATAACGGAACTGAGGCTGTTAAATTATGGCGAAAGTATAAGCCGCATTTAATTTGGATGGATTTGAGGATGCCTGTTCTAGACGGTTTTCAAGCTGCTCAAAAAATTAGAGCTCTGCCTGACGGTTCTAACACTAAAATTATTGCTTTGAGCGCTAATGCTTTTGTTAAAACCCAGGAACTCGCCATGTCGAACGGCTTCGATGACTTTGTTGCCAAACCGTTCCGAGAGGCAGTAATTTTTGAGAAGATGGCGCTTCATTTGGGTGTTCGCTATATCTATGAAGAGGAGGCGTCTAGGAAGTCCGAACAGGATGAGCCTGTTATGCAACTGACTCCTGAGTCGCTATCTGTGTTGCCGAGGGAGTCGATTGAGAAGCTTTATAAAGCAGCCGCTTGTGGAGACGAGCAAGCGGTAAGGCTGTTGATTGAGCGAATTCCCCTGTCGCAGAAGCCTCTTGCTGTGGCTCTGACTAAATTAGTTGATAATATGAGCTTAGATATTATCAGCGATTTAACTCAACACTACCTTTGAACGAACCCCACCCAAATCCAAGATTATGAGTATGGACTGCGCTCAACATCTCTAGTTCAATGATAACTGCGATAGTTCAATGCTAACTGCGATCGCAGTTATCAGAGGCGGTTCTCAAAGTTATTTCAAAGATTAGCCTAGAATAAGCCGCAGTCCACTAATATTGTTGAATCAACACGTTTCAGAGCGTGCTTAAAAATAGATGAGCAAAATTATTGCGCTGTTCAACCAGTCAGGTGGCGTCTCCAAAACCAGTTTGACAATGAATTTAGGCTACCATTTGGCGAAGCGTTCGCAAAAAGTCTTGTTAGTAGATATGGACCCCCAAGCCTCACTTACCGCCTTCATGGGCTTGGAGCCATCTGAGTTGCAGGAAACTGTCTACGAGTCCATTATGAACGGTTCTGACGCGGCGCTCCGCAAAAACCTTCACAACATGGACTTGCTCCCTTCTAATATTAATTTGAGCGGAGCAGAGCTGGAACTGGTGGTGGCTGACATGAGAGATAGTCGGCTAAAAGAAGTCATTGACCCCCTTAGCTCGAACTATGACTTCATATTGATAGACTGCCCTCCTTCGCTAGGCATCCTATCCTATATCAGTCTAGTTGCATCCACTCACGTCTTAATTCCGATTCAGACTGAATATAAAGCTCTCAAAGGAACCGAATTGCTGTTGCAAACCATTGCTCGCGTCAGAAAACGCGCTAATCGTTCATTGCAGATTGCTGGAGTGATTCCGACGCTGTACGATACCCGTACTGTACAGGCCTTTCAAAGTTTGCAGTCAATTACTACTTCTCTGGAGAAGATTGGTGCGATTTACCCTGCCGTGCCTCGGACTGTCGCTTTCGCCGATGCGTCACAGCAACACGTACCTCTGGCCGTGTACAATCCAAAACATCCAGCCGTCGCCGTACTCGATACTATTGCACAAGGACTCTTAGCTCTGGCATGAATCAAAAGCGCGACAGTCAGCCTTATCAAATCAAAGGGGTTGAGGCTCTATTAGGAACCAGCGACAGCGAAGATGCCGCATCCTCCCTTGTCTCAATACACAAAATTGTCTTGCCCCAGCAGCAGCCACGCCGCTATTTCGATCCGACAGCTATGCAAGAACTGGTGGAGTCAGTCAAGCAGCTAGGGATTCTGCAACCGCTCCTGGTACGCCCCATAGATGGCAACAAGTACGAATTGGTAGCGGGAGAACGGCGCTATCGAGCCGCGTCGTCGTTAGGCTTGACTGAAGTTCCTGTCGTGATTCGGGAACTGACAGACACAGAGGCTCTGCAAATTGCACTGCTGGAGAACTTGCAGCGGGAAGATTTGAATGCGATTGAGGAAACTGAGGGAATTCTGCAATTGCTGGCAATGAAATTGAACTCTACCTCTTCGTCAGTTATTGCTTTGCTCGGAGCGGCCGCGCACCCGGAACGCGCCGGTGTGGATAACGTTATTCACAGCTCGGAGTGGGAAATAGTAAGCGATATATTTGCACTCGTCGGGAAGTACACTCCAGAGAGTTTCCGAACCAATCGCCTCCCGTTGCTGAACCTGCCAGATGATGTGATTGGAGCGCTGCGGAAAGGACAGATTGAGTATACCAAAGCCAGAGCGATCGCCCGAGTTAAGGATAGCTCAGAGCGCTTCCAATTGTTAGAAGAGGCGATCGCTCTCGACCTCTCCCTGACCCAAATCAAACAGCGCATTGCCGATTTAACAGCGAAAAGTACAGGCCCGGCGACAGCACCAAATCACTCACTTAAAAGTCGCGTAGATGCAGCTTATGGCAGAGTGAAAAAGTCTAAGGTTTGGGATGACCCCAAAAAGCAAAAGAAACTAGAGAAGCTGTTAGCTGAACTGGAAGCTTTGGTGGGTGAGGGATTGGAAAAATGAAGCGGATTTTAAAGTAAAACTACTTAAATTCACATTAATTTAAGCTGAGTGAACTACCTACACTGTATCGGCAGGAGCAGTGTAGGCTTCTGTTTTAGAAAAACTTCAAATGTTCTCTGTCCTTATTCGGCTGTACCTCATATCGGTTGAAAACAATTTCGGTTTTTCTCGCCTGAAAACAATTTCGCTTTTTCTCGCCTTAGATCCCGCCACTAATTCTGGGTACAGACTTCAGTGGCGGGATCTAAGGCGTAATAGTTAAAAATCCGGCTTTGGGAAAAAATCTGTGCGACCTAAAAATAACGACAAAAAGCTAGTGTCATTAGTATGGTTTTTAGTCTCCCTGTTCATCTCTTCGTTTCTGAGTGCAGTTGGATTATTTCTCAGCCTCTGGGTCATCGTACCAGCGACCACACTGTCCCTGTTTCCTTTGGCAGTGGGAGCGCCAGAAATTAGCCCTTGGCTTGTAGGTATTAATGCGATCGCCCGAATGCTAACCATCTTCAGACGACAACAAGGCTGGTTCTGCAACACATCCCTGGTCTGTAGCCTGCTTGCCCTGAGCCTCAGCCTAATCCCCCTGCTACAGTTCCCAGCAGCCAATACACGGATCACGGCCGAAGTCCAAGCAGTTTTGGGGGCAGATTATTTGGCCGCCGTTCCTCAAATTGAACAGGCACAACTACACCCTCAACCGTTTATCCTAGCAGATGCCTTCCGGGGAATTCCCCGTCCGGGAAGTTCGCATGAATAACGGCGTTGTATTTGCTTTCCCCCGATCAAGTGAAACTGCTCTGTCGTATATCAAAACCCATGCCGATGAGTGGTTCATTGATATTGACAGAATTTCTCTGATGGGAAGGTCAGCCGGTGCCCATTTAGCATCGCTTTATGCTTATCGTTCAACTACAGTTCCAATTCGGGCAGTAGTGAATTATTACGGGCCAAATGACCTGCTCCGGGGATATTATGACCCAGCTTTTCCCGACCCGCTAAACGTCCGAGCTATTCTGCGTGCCTTTCTGGGAGGAACCCCCGACAAATTAAGAGAGCTTTACCATGAAGCTTCTCCTATCAATTATGTTAAACCCAACCTTCCCCTTCTCTACTGGTTTATGCAGGTCGCGACCATATAGTTGGGGCCTAGTTTGGACGCTCTCTACGAACAATTACAAGCCACTGGAAACCGTGCGGTAATGGTCGAAATTCCTTGGGCTGAACACGCCTTTGATGCGGTTTTTAATGGTGTGAGCAATCAACTGGCTTTGTATTACACAGAACGCTTTTTGGCTCCTGCTCTGAAGTCTTCTAATTACCAACCAAAATAAAGAAAAATCCTCAAAAACGAGCATGAAAACCTGCTCGACTTTAGTCCAGGGATCAAAGGCAGCAGGAGAGTTTAAATTATGGCTGCGTAAATTTTTAGCAGGGAGCTGATACGTAAATGAACACGTAACAGCCGTGAGGCTCCGAAAGCTTTATGTCCCCAGCTTCAAGACGCAACAAAAGACGCCAACTTCTGGAACTGTACGGAAACCGCTGCCACTGGTGCAACAAGTCGATGCAGAAATCAGAAAGAACCATCGAACACTTACTCCCGAAAAGCCGAGGCGGGTCTAACGCACTCTCCAACCTGCGTTTAGCCTGCTTCAGTTGCAATAATTCGCGTGGAAATAGCCTCTTGCCTCCTCCCGGCAAGAATTTACGCACACAAAGAGCTCAACCACATGAGAAAATAGCTTAGGATTTTCGCACGATCACAAATTTTCATAGCTAATAAACAAACTAACTTGCTCCTCAAAAAAGTCGCATGGATGACCTAGATGGACGGTTAAGCGCTCTAATTGCAGAGGTGCGCCACAACCCAGCTAAAAGTAGAAAATGGCGAACAGCCATGAACAAGCTGTTATTGCAAATTCAGCAACTACCAGGAGTCAAAAAATCAGCTCATCCAAATTATCCTGCTGCCCTCAACCTTACTTTAGAATGGGTGAGTCGCGAGATTGCTAATTTTGAGCCGCGATCACCTTCAGTTTCAAAAAGTTTTGTCAACTGGATCAACGGCTACCTGGGTTGGCGAATTAAAGATTTGTACTCTCCTGACAAAGATGCTCCAATTAGTTTAGATGCACCGATCGCAGCAGATATTGGTAAAACAACTCGGCTCGAACTATTACCTGATTTTACGCTCAGCGGGTTGGATGGCATGATTGAAAGTGCTCAGAAAGAAACCACTCAGCGAATTGGTCTCCAACTAGAACTTTACATAGAACAAGATCCAGAAGGCAAGCTAAGAAATAGCTACCCTCGTTCTAACCCGGAGTGCAACTGCCAATTCCTCAGCAAAAGAAGAGTGTTAAAAGAACCCCCGGACAAGTTTAAAGACTTAGCAAAAGAGTTAAACGTTAAGTACACAACTCTGAATTCTCACTGGGATAGAAAATGTGAACCTTCGTTGCAAGAAATAGCCCGCACTCTAGGATATGAGCAGGAACCAAAACCATGAACATTGCAGAACTCCCTCTATTAACAGTACCGCTAGAGTTAAAAGCTCACGAAATGGCGCGACAGTTGGCAGCCGTTCAAAGTACAGTCCAAAAAGGAAAACGAGTTTACTTGAATGCACTGGCAGTTTACGCAGTTCACAGATATTTAAAATGGCTGCAAATTGAAACCGATTTGGAAGGTTCTGATAGCTTCAATCAAGTAAAAACAGCGCTAGCTAATGTCGCTGACTTGCTAATTACTGGCATTGGTTCCTTAGAATGCCGCCCAGTTTTACCTGGTGAAACAAGCATTTTCTTACCCGAAGAAGTAATAGAAAATCGGATTGGATATGTGGGAGTACAGTTTAGCGATCGCCTTGACTCCGTGCAACTATTGGGATTTGCTCCAAGCTTAGATAGCTCAAATCCACCGCAACAACTCGCGGTAGCAGAACTGATGCCGA
Source organism: Microcoleus sp. T2B6 (assembly GCF_036700475.1). NCBI lineage: Bacteria > Bacillati > Cyanobacteriota > Cyanophyceae > Oscillatoriales > Microcoleaceae > Microcoleus > Microcoleus sp. T2B6. The sequence continues at coordinate 37,831 of NZ_JAUBOZ010000008.1, forward strand.
TCGACGCTTTAATTGAACAGATTACTCGTTTAGAAGAAGCGATCGCCTTCTTAGAAACTGACGATCCAGTGGCGGTACAGGTGCGCTCTCAGATAGAAACTCAATCGCAGAGCAATATTGTTGCTCAATTCGAGCGTATTTATCGAACTTGCGAGGAGTACGAGTGGCGGTACGCAGCGGGAGAGATGTTAGCCGGGAGTGCCGCAGGAGGGGAGTTTACTCGTGAAAGTGCGGATAGCGCCGACACTGATTTACAAGATTTAGCCGAAGCACTGCTGGAAAAGTTAGCAGAAATATGGAGGGATGCTGCGTAATTTTGGAGCGGATAGCTGATGTGTATATGTAGTATCCCCTTCGTAACCTGTAAAGAATATGGCAAAAGGATTCGGCCCGAAGAAAGCTCCCCAAACGACAAAACGCCAGACAGCTTATTTCAAGCTGATTCAAGCGCTCCTCCAATGTCCTCGCGGTAAGGAACTGAAAATTTTAAGGAAGCACCCGGACTTGGTGGATGTTGGTTTGGTGGAAATGATGGAAATGGTCGCTACAATTCTGGTAGCACAGAGGGAGATTTCTGGTGCTAATTTGTTAATCGATTTGGCTGATTTTTTATACAGGTCTTACATAGGAGCAGATGGCTCACCAGTAACAGGCACTTTTGTTAAAGCTCCGGCTTTATTGTGGGAAGTATTGCGGACAATTTTATTAAAAGGGGACGAACAAACAGCTTACCAGATACTAGCAATTAACTCAGACAAACTGAATGAATATTTTTTGCTGCAATTTCGCCTCTGGATAGATTGTACGCTCCTGAGAACCCCGCAAAAACTAAAAAAAGCGATCGCACTTTTACTGATATCTTTCTGCAAAATGCTCTGGCTGTTTCCACTGGGCATTAGGGCAATTAACCTGGAAATTGCGATCGCAGGTTTTGAAGGAACTGCCAAGATTTTGACTCGTGAGGTTTTACCCCAAATTTGGGTGCAAATCCAAAGCGATTTAGCTCCAGCATACCGCAATCGGATTTGGGGCGATCGCTCCGAAAACCTTGAAAAAGCCCTAACCGCTTGCACCAATGCTTTGCAAATTTTCACTCGCGACACTTCTCCCCAAGAGTGGGCGATGGTGCAAAATAACCTCGGTCTTGTTTACAGTGACCGAATCGTCGGAGATGAAGCTGAGAATTTAGAAAAGGCGATCGCCTGTTTTGAAGGAGCCCTGCAAGTGGTTAGCCGCGATCGAGATCCTGAACTTTGGGGAACACTGCAAAATAACCTGGCACTTGCTTACACTCGCCGAGTTGAAGGAGAGCGAGCGCAAAATTTCGAGAAAGCGATCGCTTGTTATCAAGTTGCCTTAAAAGTTCGCACTGATTCTGATTGGGCTAGTAGCCAATTTCACCTTGGTCTTGCCTATAGCGAAAGGATTTTAGGGGACAAAATCCAGAACCAGGAACGGGCGATCGCAGCCTACCAAGCCGCATTACAAATTTATACTCCCGAAACCTATCCAGAAAGATGGGCTAAAACCCAGTTAGATTTGGGTTTTGCTTACCGCAAATTGGCACAAATTGCTAATGCTTTAACCTGTTTTCAAGCAGCTTTAAAAGTTTTTACTCCTACTTCGTTCCCTAGAGAGTGCATCGAAACCGGACTTGAGTTGGGAAAGGTAGCATTGGCTACTGGCAAAAAGGCAGAAGCTTTTGAAGGTTTTGAGATTGTAATTGAAGCTGTAGAGATGCTCAGCCGTTGGGGTGATTCTGAATCTTTACATCAAGAAATTCCTGCAAAGATTTCTGCTTACACACAAATAGTAGCGCTTTGCATGGACTGTGGAGAACTAAAAAAAGCTAGAGAATATGCTGAACGCTCAAGTTATCCTTTTATTTTAGACCTACTAGAAAATGTTCAGATCCAGCAAATAACTTCAACTTCACAGTTTCTTATTAAAGTTTTAGACACCGTTGCCCAAAGCGAAAATAATTCGCAAGCTTTGTACCAGCTTCTAGAAGCCAACCTAGATAAACTGGACAACAGTTTTGTAGAACGATTAAGTCTAATAAAGTTTGATATATCTCACTTAGGGCCAGGGGAAGCAATCAATTTAGCGGCAAGAGTTCTCAACTTTAGCAGCCTGATTGAAGATTTTCCCGAAGGCAATGCAGAAAACAACCGGAAGATTGCTAAGACAGGCTACGAAGTTGCTGCTACTGTTTTTACCGAAGAAGACTTCCCCGAACAATGGAATTTTATTCAACATAAAATTTGCCCTAATTTACCCTTTGAATTATTGGAAGTTATTTCCGAAAGTCAAGGTAAAATTCGAGTTGATACCTTACTAGAACATGAGCGAGAGCAACTTGAGAAGTATTTTGTTAAAATAGCGCAAAAACTTCTATCGTTCAAAGCTGATCCAGAACCCATAGACGAACTTTTTATCAAGTGGGTACAGAAAATATTGCTTGACGCTAACCAAGAGCAACTTGACGAAATTTTTGTTAAGGAGATGCCAGATGAAGCCGATGCTATGCTATCTGAAGTCCCCCCTGAAAAAAGAAAAGAAATTGCTTCTGGTATTTTGGCTTTAAGTTGGCACATCCACCAATTAAAAAAAGGGAATGAGGCTAATAATTTAGAAATTGCGATTACAGGTTACGAAATTGCTTCCACAGCCTTAACTCGCGAATCTACTCCAGAAGAGTGGGCACTTTGTTATATGTTACTCGGTAACACTTACCACCGTCGTTTTAAGGGCGATCGCGCCGAAAATCAAGAACAAGCGATTGCTTACTGTCAAGATGCCCTACAAGTATTTACCCGCGAAGCATTTCCGAAAAAGTGGGCAACGATTCAAAATACATTATCTCTTGTCTATGACAACCGAATTCGGGGAGATCGGTTAGAGAATGCAGAATTGGCGATCGCGGCTGGCGAAGCTGCAATGGAAGTTCGCACCCGCGAAGCAATGCCTGAAGAATGGGCCCAAGTGCAAAACAATTTGGGCATCGTTTACTGCGATCGCATCTGCGGCGACAAGGCGGAAAACTTGGAACAAGCGATCGCCTGTTATGAAAATGCCCTGTTATTCCGCACCCGCGAAGAATTTCCTCAACTTTGGGCGCAAACTCAAATGAATCTGGCATCTGCTTACCGCCAGCGACTTCATGGCGATTGGGTAGAAAATGTTGAGAAGGCGATCGCAGCTAACAAAGAAGCATTACAAGTTTACACTCAAGACGAGTTTCCCGTAAATTGGGCTAGAGTAAAAATGAATCTGGCTAATGCTTATTTGCATCGACTTCAGGGCGATCCAAATGAGAATTTAGAAATAGCTATTGCCGCCCATCAAGCTGCCTTACAAATCTTTAACCAGGATGAGTTTCCTACAGAGTGGGCTATGGTTCAAATGAATCGGGGCAATAGCTACCTCAGCCTTGAGCGAAACGAAGAGGCGATCGCCTGTTATCGAAAAGCAATGGAAGTCTTCACGCCAACTGCTTTCCCCTTTGAATGTCATAAAACTGGAGAAATGCTAGGAAACAGAGCATTTGTAATGGGAGATTGGCAGTTAGCCATTGAGGGATACGGTATCGCGATTGAAGCCGTAGAAACCAGCCGTACTTGGGCAACTTCTGAATTTCGCCGCCAAGAGATTTTGTCAGAGGCGATCGACATTTATGCAAACATCGTGCAAGCTTGTATCAATAACAAGCAGTTAGATAAAGCTGTTGAATATGTAGAGCGATCGCGCTCTAAACGCCTCGTAGACTTAATGGCAAGCAATGATCTCTACTCAAGTGCAGAAATTTCTGCTGAAATTCAAGAGTATTTACAGGATTTTGAACGCCTACAGCAACAAATTGACCAGGAACGAGGGCGCAATCAACCTAGCAACGACTTTGATAATAGCAAACTTGATAACAGCCGTGCAGCACTAGCAGCTTACAATCAAACAATAGCTGATCGGGAAGCTGAAAAACTCCTAATTTGGGAACAACTTCGTCGCTTAGATCCGGTGCTTGCGGGTCAAATTCGAGTCAATCCTCTCAAATTTCCATCCATCCAGCAGCTTATCGACAAACCCACCACTGCAATTATTAGCTTTTACACCACTGTTAGCGACACCTTTATCTTCGTAGTGCGGCAAAACGAGATTACCCTGCAAAGTTGCGCTGATTTAGGATTTGAGACTTTGCACGGATGGATTTTCCAAAATTGGTTAGGACAATATGTTGAAGATAACAATTCTTGGAAAGAAGAGTTCGTTGGGATGTTAACTGAACTGGCACAACAGTTAAATTTAAACGAACTCTTCTTATGGCATTTAGAAGGAATTTCGGAACTGATTATAGTTCCTCATTTTGCCCTTCACCAAATCCCCTTCGCTGCACTACCCATCGGAGACAACCGATATTTAGGAGACAAGTTTCTCATTCGTTACGCACCTAGTTGTCAAGTCTTAGAATTCTGCCAGCAACGCCCTTCCCCCGGCAATAATCTAAACTGTGGCACTATTGAAGATGCGACGGGCGACTTGCCTTGCGCCAGCTTTGAAGGAGAGCAAATCGCAGTTTTTTATAGTATCCCAGACAATCAACGCTTAAAAGGTCGCCATCAAGCTACTGTTAGTAACTATCGAGAACTGGCGCAAACCGTCCAAATCCTCCACTCTAGCCACCACGCCCAGTCGCGCTTTGACAATCCCTTTGAATCGACATTAATTTTAGGAGATGGCTGCATTACTTTAGGTCAGCTAATGACTCCTGCATGGCGTCTCCCTCAGTTGTCGGATGTATTTCTTTCCTGCTGCGAAACAGGATTGGGATTGAGTGAAATTACTGGTGATATCCTCACTTTTTCAACTGCTTTTTTGTCGGCGGGAGCCAGAAGTGTTATCAGTACGCTTTGGGCTGTCGATGATTTAGCTACGGCGCTTTTCTCCATTTTTTACTATCAAGAGTGGCAGCAGGGAAAGAATCGCCCAGAAGCTATGAGACAAGCTCAAGTTAAGTTGCGAGAGCTTACGGGCAATACCTTAGCTGCTAGTTATAAACCCCAACTCACAGAACTTTTGAAACAGAAACGTGAAGAAACCCACACCCTCCGCAAAATATCCGAGGCAGAACGAAAAGCTTGCTCCTCCGGTTCCTCAGAATATCAGCAATGGGATGAAGAATACAAAAAGTATGATAAAATTGGCAAACAAATTTATTTATCTCTCAAAAATTTAGATAAATATTGTCAAGAATTAAAGCCGTTCTCTCACCCTTTTTACTGGGCCGCTTTTACCTGCACTGGGATTCGGTAAAATAGACTATTAAAGAGGAATTTAGCAACACCTGAATAAACCAGTATAGCAGTTCGTTCAAGCATTAGTTAGGAAAGTTCAACTAATTCCGCAGGAGCCTCACGTTTCACCGCAACGGGAGAGTGTGAGAGGAATGGGGGTAAAAGTTGGGGGTTCGATACCAGGTGCAGATTTGGGTTCGACTGCTTTAACAGTAGTGAGAGGAATGGGGATAAAAGTTGGGGGTTCGATACCCCCAACTTTTACAATTTCTTGGCTAGTATTCGCAGATAATCTCGCTCACAAATCATTTTGAGTCCTAAATACTGTATCGCAGTATTTCAACCATATTTCCTTGGACTAGGAGTGTGAGACGAGAGTTAACAGTTTCGGTAAGTTTCCCCATAGTCTTGTAGTCGATTATTATCCGAACATATAAATCTAAACTTAGCGTACCAAACCAGCCAGCAGCCCCGACGCTTCCCGCTGCAAGCTCTGCCGATTGTCATCGTAGCAATTAAGGACGTTCGAGCTCGTATGGCGGCTCAACTTCTGCGCCATTCGCGTATTGCCGTTGCTTGCATCTAACAGCGTCGTAATTGCAGCGTGGCGTATTCTGTGCGGGCTGATTCTTTTAGGAATTCCCGCAGCGGAGCAAGTTGAGAAAACAAGCTTGTAAATAGCGTACCCGCTCAACCTCAACCCGTATTCCCGCTTTGTCAAAGCAATAAATAAAGGATCGAGGGGCATTGCAGCTCCCCGCACGCTCAGCCAATCAGAAATCGCATCTGCCGTCGCGCTATGCAAGTCAATTAGCTGCGCTTGAGTTCCCCTACCTTTGCCGTAAATGTTCAGAGTTCGGGCTAGCGGGTCAAAGTCGCCTATATTGGCTCCGCCGAGCTCCCCCCGGCGCAACGCATTGTCCCACAGCAGCCGGAGAACTGCATAGTCGCGCTTTCCCTGGGGTGTACTCCGGTCAGGAATGGACAACACCGACTGCATCGCCGCCACATTCTCAGAAGCAACTCGGCCAAACCCTGTAGTATCCCGGTAAGGAACCACCTTCTCTCCTTCAACATCTACCAAACTCCACTCGCACTCGCCCACCTTGCGAGCAAAATTCACCAAACTTTTGATCGCCGCCAGCCGCCGATTAATCGTCGCTTCCTTGAGTCCCTTGTCGATTAGTTTGGCTTTATACTTGAGAACCACCGCGACAGCGGCGAAGCGGTTCAGCCGTAGGAACTCGCGCACCAATGCCGGGTGCGGTTCCTGCCCCGTCATTGTCGCAAAGAAATCGTACAAGTCTTTCTCATAAGCACGCCTAGTGTTGACAGAGCGCTTGGCAGCTAACAGCTCTGCCACTAGGTCGCGCGTCGAAGCTATTTCTCCAAAGGAATTAGCAGCGTGTTCTAAGTCCATAGCCGGTCTGATAATTTGCCTTTCCAGACCAGATTACCCGATCGAGAGGTGCAAATAGCACAAGATTCAACCTTGAAAGACAACTTGAATACGTGCAGAAAATTTGCTGGGCTGTAAAAATACTCAGTTTCAATTTTGAGTCTCAACACTACTTATAACTAAAATTTATTGACGATTTGACGATTCTCCTGAACTTCCCTGTTTGTAAAGGTTTCAACTTCTAAGCTTCATTGACGATTTTTGACATTGTTTTTGACGATTCTCCCCAAATGCTTTCCAACTATAAGTTTGGGGAATAGCCCCTCTGTTTTTGACGATTCTGACGATTGGTTGATCGACCTGTCGCGATCGTCATTGACGACTTGCGCCTGACATGATCCGGTCGCCACTGCTATCTGATTGACAATCGTCAATGACGATTCTGAATTGTCAAAGCTGTTATTGACGATTGAAGTGCTTATGGAGTAAAAGTTTTAGGGAATCGTCAAATCGTCAACGCTAATTTTAAGCTTTTGCAAAAAAGGGATCGGCAGGCATTCGCGATCACACTCGGGAGCAACTAACTTCCCTGTAGCGTTTTGAACCAGCATCCGACATAACCTTGGCTTTTGAGGACTTGATGCCTCACGAGTGTCCTAACTCAAGGTCACGACAAATTTTCTTTGACGATTTGACGATTCTTCTAAACTATCGTATTTATAAGGCTTTCAGCTTCTAACTTTCATTGACGATTATTGACATTGTTTTTGACGATTCTCCCCAAACGCTTTTTCAGCATGGATTTTGGGGATATACTGCAAATTTTTGACGATTTTGACGATTGCTTGACGCCCATCGCCCTATCAAGCTGGCAGGGAAACCGATTGTCCTTGTTATCGCGGGAGCGGGCGATCGTGAATTTATTGGGATGTGGCTGGGGAATCGTCAATGACGATTTTCAATCGTCAAAGCTGCTATTGACGGGGGAACTGCTTGATGTGTAAGAGTTTCAAACTATCGTCAAATCGTCAATGCAATTTTTAAATTAGCGGTAATTAGATGCCGGATAGTCCGCCGCGATCGTCCACAACCAACTTGCACCCCAGCATTTTCCGCTTTTCTCCTAACACAGCTTCTACAAAGGGGTTGGGATTCAGTGTCAAGCCGTGAACCAGAGCGCGACTAAAAAAGAAATTTTCTTTGACGATTTGACGATTCTCCTAAACTCTTCTATTTATAAAGCTTTCAGCTTCTAGCTTTTATTGACGATTATTGACATTATTTTTGACGATTCTCGATAAACGCTTTCTCTGCAAGGGCTGTGGGAATGTACTGCGAGTTTTTGACGATTCTGACGATTGCTTGACAACCTCTGGTGGACAAGCGAACTGCCACTATCACATGAACTCGATGTAAGCGAATGAGCAGGACTTACGCAGTTACTCTATATATAGTTATTTAATGTAGACTTTAATTTAATAAAACACTATATATACCGTTTTTTGTAAGTCCCGCGAGTAAGGTCAACAATGAATCGTCAATGACGATTCTGAATCGTCAAAGCTATTACTGACGATTGAAGTGCTTACGGGGTAACAGTTATAGGGAATCGTCAAATCGTCAACACAAAAATAGGACACCACACCATATAATATGGTGCTATATAGTGCTTGATGTAATTACCGTGAGTAACGTCAGCAGTGAATCGTCAATGACGATTCAGAATCGTCAAAGCTGTTATTGACGACTAAAGTGCTTACGGGGTAACAGTTATAGGGAATCGTCAAATCGTCAACACAAAATTTGGTGTACTTGGAGTTTTCTATGATTCTGACGATTGCTTGACGAGTCCAGCTTGCCGAACTAGCAGTTTGTAGGTTGCCGCTGTTACCAGTATGCTCACCTGCGGGCGATCGTAAATCTCTTGGGATGTGCTGAGGAATCGTCAATGACGATTTTCAATCGTCGAAGCTGTTATTGACGAGGGAACTGCTTGATGTGTAAGAGTTTCAAACTATCGTCAAATCGTCAACGCAATTTTTCAACTAGCGGTAATTAGGTATCCGGTGACAATTGCGATCGCCCACAACCGACTGGGCTTTATTTAGTTTCTTCCGCTCTTCTCCCAACACAGCTTCTTTCTTGAGGCAACAGACGAAGGTTTCAATGCTCAGCTTTAGCCCTGGCTGCTAACAGTTACAAATTTCGCCCAACGTGCAAGACGATTATAGTGAACTGTTCTCTCTGTAAAGGTTTCAGCTTTTAAGAATCACCAATGATTTTTTACAAAATTTTTGACCACGACTCACCCCGCGACAAAAAATGTGGTGGTTTGATGCGTTACGCTATCACTTCGCACCTTACACATAGAGGTTTTGCGTAAGTCTGGTTGACGATTCTCGCGATCGAGTTCACGACCTATAAGGCAAGAGGGATGCGCTACCTGGTTTTGACGATTGAAGTGCAAATACCCGCTAAGGTCAGATTTCTATCATGCGGTTTGAGGAATGCCCTACCTGGTTTTGACGATTCTGACTCCGGTGCGAGCAGCCCCACCGTGTAGAGCGCTCCAGGCGGGAAGCGCGATCGTCAATGACGGTTGAGAATCGTCACAACTGTCATTATTGATAACGTAATCGCTTACTCTGGAAGACTTTGGAAGAATCGCTGCTGTCGGAGGACGGCATTTTTTGCAAGTTGCCACAAATACCCTGGACTGCACTTGCAACTCGGTTCGCGCGATCGCTCTGCGGGCTTGCAACTAATACCATTTCCGAAAAATTCTGCAACAGTAGCAACTTTTTTGTTGGCTTTGACTTGCGAATCAACCCAACGCTCGTGTTTGTAGCAGGATTTTTCGGAAATGATATAACCGCCAAAACGTGGCCGAGCAACAATTATCTTAGAATGCGCCACTTGAAAGACTTGCCGACCTTTTTCGTTTCACCGAGGTTCATCGAAACCATTTGGTTGAAGACCGCAGCCGTAAAGTCGGTGTTCGACATCTGGCGCAGTTTAGCTCCTGCAACGAGTTCGCGACAGTTGCGGTATGCTTCACGGGTGCTGATCCAACCTTCAGCAACCGTGTCCCGCAACTCTTCTGATTTCTGAATCAGTTTCTGGATGACCGGGACTGTATCGTCCTCATCTTGCTGCTGCCCTTTGTAAAGCACTTCAGCCTGGTTGATGTAGAAGTAGCTGGTGGCGATCGCCTTTTGAATGATCTCGGCCCCAATCGAGGTAGGAATTTCAATCTCAAAAGGCTTCTCGGAATGTTCCCCGCCTGAGAGCTTCCACTCTTCTTTCAACTGCAAGTAAGTTTTGAGGGTGCCGTCCGGGTTTTTCAACTTGCAGATTTCGTGCAAGCAATGCAGGATGAGGGCAATCCGCAGGCAGTACCCACTCCACTTGGACATGGCTAGCTGGAAGCCTTCATTCAGTTCAGCTTCTTCGCGCTCGACCATCGGGTTGAAAAAGTGCTGTTCGTAGTAGTCTGCTGCGGAGTCGCTGAGGTGGTAAGTGATCGGAAAACCCTGGTAAACAGTGCGGTTCGTTTCATCTTTGAGCACTTCGCCTGTCTCCTCATTTTGAACGGGACGATAGTGCATTTTGAGGACGGAAAGTTTGTGGTAGATGTCTTTGAGAAAGGCGTCAATGTCGGGGTAGGGCAGTCGCGTCCGCCGCCGTTTGGGCATCTGGGCCAAGCAGATTACCCACCGGGCCATCCAGCCGCTGGAAATTTTGCGAGGTGTCATCTCTTCGTCAAGCGTCTTGCGCTGGATGGTGCCGGTGATGGGGACGCACGACCTCTCCACCTCGACTCGACGATCGCGGTCAATGAGGATGACTTTGGGACCGCCGCCGTTGTTGAGGGTGAGGTAAAAGGCTTCGTCGTCCCCCTTGCCAGCCCGATATTTGTTGAGGGCTTTGAAGAAGCCGTCGATTTCGTCGCGGTGGACGAGGAAGCCGCGCGGATTTTCGTTGATGGTGCGGATCAGGGCTTCTACGGTGATGTGTTCGACCCAATACTCGCGAGGAACGGGTGGGGGCGGGAGTTCTTCTGGCGGGCTGTCAGAGTCTCGATTTTGCTGGGTGGCTTTTTGTGCTTCTTTGTAGCTTTTGAGGGCAATGCAGTATTCGCTGTTGGCATCCTGCTGCAAGAGCCGGATGGGGTTGACCATAACTTCTTGAGTTTGACTTTTAAGCTTCCCCGACCGGGCGGTGCTGATTGTCCACAGCACGCAGGACTTTTGTCTGAATCCAGGCCAAGCAACAATTTCAGCGGCCGTGCCGATCGCGCAGCCGAAGGTTGACCAACCTACTGTCATCAGGTGTTCGGCGCTGGTGGGCATTGCAGCAGCGATTTGTGCCAGGATGCAGGCAATTTCAGGCGGTAAAATTTGGTGCAAGTCGAGACTCTGCTTGCGCTTGCTAACTAAATCTTCAATAAGGGTTTTTTCGCTTTCGACTTCTGCGAACTGCCATTCTTGCAGTCGGGTTAAAACGATTTGTTCGACGTATTTGGGGTCGAGTTCCAAAGCTTGAGCGATTTGGGCGCACTCGGATCTTCGTTCTGACAGGGGAATGTTGCCCCGTTCCAGGAGCCGATCGATATATTTGAGGAGCAGGTTTTCTTTCTGTTTGCTGTCAGAATCCGGCGGGTAAAAATTATCTGTAACCTCACCGTTGTTTGGCGGGATGCTCTCTGGCGCATCTGCTTGTAACTTTTGAGAATTGAGCTGCTGCTGGCTCGCGGTCGGTGATGCCCTGGGGCGCTTGTCGATACCCCATTCTCCTAAAATCCTGTCTTTAATGTGAGGGGGGCATGAAGCCTGGAAGGTTTCTCGATCCAGCCGGTAAATCTTTTTCCAGCAATTTTCAGAGTCTCCGCTGTGATATTCGGCGGCGGTTTGGCAAGCGGAGGGGCTAATGGTTTTGAGGATGCGCTGCCATTTGTAGGGATCTCGGCTGCTGTCTTCCATTAGCCCCCAGGCGTACTCGGCTAAGATTTCAGTGGTGCCGGAGTAGGAGATACTGTAGCGGTGGCAGAACTCTTCCCAGCCGTAACATTCGGAGGCGAGAGCGGTCAGGGCGTCGGAGCGATCGCCTGTTTTGGCACCACCTGTCAGAATTTCAAGGGTGCGGGGGGAGATGAGGTCTTCTAGGCGAATTGCGCCGGGGACGTAACTTCCTACAGAACGGGGCGAGGTGTTGGCAGGAACAGACGGGTGCTGTTGCCGTGTTGGGTAAATACCAACATCTTCCGGTTTGGCAACTGTAGGCGGATATGCAACAAAATACTCCCAGCGGTATGGGATGCCGTTCGCGCCGACAGTAGGGGGCAGCAGGGTGTGACCGCCGTTTCGGGCAAGCAGTTCGCCCATTCGGGACCTGTCTCGATCTAGGCTGAAGGCTGTCCAATCTGGTTCTTCTGTGAAGGCGAGGATGACTCGGTATCCGCCCGAAGGGGTGCGAAATCGAGGGGCGACATTCAGGAGGGGGTAGTCGTTGAACCACTGTTCAAGGCGCGCCTCAAAAGCTTGTGGCGAGGAGAAGACTTTTTCTTTGCGATCTAGATCGACAAAGGCGATGTAGTGGCCCTGTGTATTAGGTCCGCCGCCGAGAGTGCCGATGCCAGTGGTGTGGGCGAACCACTTCGCTAAGTTTGCCTGAGTTGGCAATTGCTTTTGATAGGGTTTCCAACTGACTTTGACTGCTTTTCCTTTCTGGTTTATCCAAGCAGGCGCTTTGCCTCCGGGAACGTTGCAGTCCCTTTCGCATTCCTTGGGACATTCCGGCAGCGCAGGTCTGCCCAAGCAATTGTGGAGCCAGTCGATTGTCTGGGCGATCGTCTGGGGAGCCTGATTAATGTCGCTCATCGGTGCACCTCCAAGCGATATGAGAGGAATTGGGCGATGCCTGTTTTGACATCTTCCAAGTCCCTGCGAGGGTTACCGAGAAGTTTTTGCTAAAAATTTGGCAATCTGTGTTGGCAAACCTCCTAATTTTGCTAAAGTTAAATAGCATCCAATTTTGCCTCCCCAGCCAAAAAGCTTTATGCAGCTGTGGATGCAGGTCAGTCTTCATCAAAAACCTCCATTTTGACCCCAATCATTTACCAATAGTAAATCTAGATTCACCCACAGTGAATTAAGGTGACAAATCTTAATGCTAATTTATGAAGCCTTCCACAATACTTTGAAACGTTATGACATCAGTGGCAAAGCCCTAGCTCGAGTTGCTGGGGTCAGCGAGAGTCTTGTGTCGCAGTTTAGGCACGGCAAGAAGGGTGTAACTGACGAGATGCTCGACAACCTGTTGCAGGCGATGCAGAAGATTGCTCCGGGAGCACGCAAACATTTTTGTTCGCTGGTAGCTGGGGAGCTGGTGGAAGGAGCGGGTGTGGAGAATGCAATTAAGGAGATTTCTGCTGAGGATATTCCTGAATTGTTGATGGCGATCGCGCGTTGCTGGAAATCAGTTGACCATCCATCAATTTATGCAACAAGTGCGTTGATGGAGTTCCATCGCTAAAATGGTAGCACTCTAAGATAATAGATGTAGCGCCAAATTTTTAATAATTTTATACCTGCAAAATTCATATTTAATGAAAATTAATATTTAGTGTGATATGGAATTAATTTAACTACTTAATTTACCCAAATATAGCAACAAAAAGTAGTTATTTATCAACTACAACTACCATTTCTTCACTAGATTTGTTCCTAATTGATACTTATTTGTTATTGAGGTCTCTGGTGGTAGGCCTAATTGTTTGCGAAAATCTGAGTCCTATTTAGCGAGTTACCAATTTTTAGCAGTCGCATCCGCTAGCCTTGCACCTCACATTCCCGATCCATAGCCAATGCACGCTCTGTCAGAACCGGAATTGTTGCATGAATTGCATCGTCTCAACGGTATCCCTAAAGAAGTTCTATAAAATTACGAAATGATGCAACTACTGATTCCTATTGTGCGGGCAGATTTAGCAATTGATGAAGTCTATGTTTATACTAACGAAGCGCCATTAGAATGTCCGATTACTGTAATTGGTGGTTTGCAATACCCCGAAACGAGTCCCGATATTATTGAAGGTTGGAACAAACATACAATCGCTTTTTGTTCGCTGCAAATGTTTCCATACCATCACTTTTTTTTAAAGAGATATCAGTTGCTTTTGCTTCAAGCTACTTTTCAAAAATTGCAGCAAAATCAATAATTTTTCACGGCTTACGACTAATGATGAATACTAATATAATTGAGTGGAAAATACCCCCAAAAGACCTAATACTTAATAGCGATGAGGTTCATGTTTGGCGCGTTGATCTGGAGATGAGAGCATCTTGCCTACAAAGCTTGCAGGAGAGTCTCTCTACTGACGAACTTAAAAGAGCAGAGCGTTTTTACTTTCAGAAAGACAGAGCGCATTTTATCGCAGCTCGCGGTATTCTCAGAAAAATTTTGGGCTGCTATCTAAATAAAAATCCTAACGAACTGCGCTTTAGCTATAACCCCTACGGAAAACCATCTTTAGTTACCGCAGTATCCGAATATAAACTTTGCTTCAATTTGTCTCACTCTCACGGAATTGCTCTCATTGCTGTGGAGCAAAATCGAGAAGTTGGCATTGATATTGAACGCATTCGTAAAGATTTTCCCTACCAGCAGATAGCCGAAAGTTTTTTTTCGCCTTTTGAAAACGCCGTATTGCGCTCGCTCCCCAAACATCAACAACTGAGAGCTTTTTTTACCTGCTGGACTCGCAAAGAAGCCTACATCAAAGCGGTAGGTAAAGGTCTTTCAATTCCTTTGGATGGATTTGATGTTGCGATTGCGCCGGGAGAACCAGCAGCACTGTTAAACTTTCTGGAAAATCCAAAAGAAGTTTCCCGATGGTCTTTGATTGAGTTAGTCCCCGGTTTAGATATGGTAGCAACTCTTGCCGTTGAGGGCGATCGCTGCCAACTTCTCTGCTGGCAGTGGCAATACTCCTGCTAATAAATCCTAGAAGGGATTCTGGTTGATCAAACGCAGCCGATTTAAGCAAAGTTTTAGTACCTTCTCTCGGACAAACAGCAGTCTAGAAATTAATTGCAGCGGGCAAAAAAGGAGTCAACGCGATTAGGCGGAGTCTCAAAAAATTCATAGCCTAGTCAGAGTTTGAATTTGAAAATAGTCGGTCAAATATAGATTCCAATTGATTGATTCAAGGAGATGTCGCGCTGCAATTTCTTTATCAAGAAATTGATCTGAAAACCTATCAAAACAAATCAGTTGCAGTCGATGCACAGTTAAGAACTCATGTCAATCTCAAAAGGAAAGCGAGATTTGATTTCGGGCCTGCCACTAAAACAGTTGAAGGATATACCACCTTCAACTGAGTTGCCTGCAAATTTTGCCAAAATTCATCCCCCGCGCTTTGAGTGTGGCGAGATGGTGCGCTGGACTGATGTTGGCGAAGAAGGTGACAGAGGAATGGTTATAGGCAAATTTTACAACTATGAACAGCGTCAGCGTTGTTGGATGTGGTGTTATATCATTTGCCTTACTCCTGATTCCAAGAGTGCAAAGTGGTGTCAGTTTGATACTGCCTGGGAGGAAGATTTGGAGAAGTTTGAGGATGATAAAAAAGCAGCAGACTTTGACAGATAGAGAACGCAATTTGATTGCAGTTTACAGTCAATGCCAATTGCAAATGACACCGAGGCAGTTTTATGCAAAGTGGGGAGTGAGTTATGAGGAAATTGCTTTTATTTGTTCTCGTTCTGATTCTACAGTGCGGGGTTGGTTTAGAAAGGGGGAAAATCGCCGATTCCCTACTGCTGTCGATTTGCGTCATTTGGCTTTAATGGATTTTCTGCTGGAGCATTTTGAGGAAATTCCAGAGGGATTGGTGGCTTTCCTGTGTCCGCCTTGCGAAGAGAATAGCCTGGATTAATAGTAGCGGCGCGTATAACGGAAAGACTGTTTAGGGCAACGACTGTATACGTTGTCGCAATCATATACTGCTGACTTGTTCTAACAGTTTTGTTGGCTGCTATACATCAAGCTTTTTCAGCATCAAAAAATAATTTGAGCTTGTCTTAGCACAAACCTTGTCAAATATCAATGTCACCGTGACCTGTCTTTGACAAGATTATTCAATTACTGTCTTGGCAAGCAATCAAACAAGAGCACAATCTGTTACTTTTACTGCTGAGGTACTAAAATGACCTACTCTGAAAAATTGCACCCGTGGTGTATCATTAGCCTGCTTCCTAATTGTCAGCGTGTTATTGTGGCACGATTTCGTAAGAGAAACGATGCAGACGATCATCTACGGGTTTTGCAGTGGTTAGTGAAAACGCGCACATTTGTGATTATTTTTGACATCCAACCAAAGCCTACTGTGCCTAAAGAATAACGGCGAATGCAGCGAAGGTTTGAAATCGAATTAATCGAGATACCTGCGTTAGTTGAATAAACCGACTTTCCAGCGATTTCTCCCAGCGACAGAACCTACTGATAGCTGGGAGAATTTTTTATATATTTTACTGATTCTCTACTAACTACAACTTTTTATCATAGTATTGATTGACGCTCTAAAGCGATCGCATTTGTACGGATAGTTACAATTGCATAAGTAAATATGCTCTGATTGATAGCTGTGCAATCGTAGATGTGGCTAATAGTAATATAGCTTGCGAGCGCAATAGATATTCCTTATCTATCAATACTTCGGAATTTTTGCTAGTTTTTTTGAGAGATGGCTCTGGCGCAAGGTTCGTAGGTGGCTAATGTTGCGCTGAGTTTTTGGATTTCTTGCCATAGCTCTACTATCAAGGCTTCTTTTGCCTCGTTCAATAGTTGCTTTAAGTCGGGGAGTTTTTCCATTCCTTTATCTAATGTCTATCTCGTCTTCTTGTCAAGGGGGTTGAGCAATTACAATCAAAGAATCAATAGAGACAAGTGCGACCGCATCTTGTCGGACAGATAATTAATGGGAATTAATTAAGAAATTTCTTGGGAAACACGCTTACCGTTAAAACTTTACAAAAAATAGATCGTTAAAAGCAAGGCCGCGATCGCGGCAATTTTTGAGAATAAGCTGCACTTGCTTGTACTGCGAATCCAGCCATGACCCAAATAGAACCAAATTCCGAACCAACAGGAGAGGATATTCCACTTTCAGCTACTCAAAAAGTGGGTGAAACCATCAACAAAACTGAGAACACTTCACAGAGTCCTGACTTACTTGATGAAGGAGAATCAGAACCTTATGAATTCAATTTTTGTACAATCAAAATCCACATTGTTATGCGACCAGACGATGGGCATCCAGAAGGGCGAATCGTAGAAATTACAGCAACGAGCCATGACGACTTACCACTATTAGTACAAGTTAGAGAAAACTCGATTGGAGCTTGGCCAAACCATTTACAAGAATTGCTCCAGCGGTTAGCCTCTAACCTACCTAACCGAAAAGTGAGCGCTCAAATTCGTTCTTCTGTTGCTCAACCCCGGAAAAAAGCCAAACCAAATCTTCAAAATCCTGCTAACCACCCCGTCAACAAAGGTGAAGCTGGAGTACAAATCCCCCTGTTTTAAAGAGGTAACAATGAGTCTAATAGAATATGAAGGCAGGCAAATCGAACTGCCCAACGAAATTACTGCAAATGATGAAAAATTGCTAGAAGTCCTACTTCCTTACTTCCCTGAATTAAGCGAAGCTACAATTGAACGAAAAACAGGTCAACCCATTAAAATCATCAAACAAGCCAAGACAAAGGGTGTAGAAGAAGATTGGAAAAAAGAACTATGCGTACTGCTCACTCCCCATTCCCCACTCTCCTCACTTATGGCAGCACCAGAAGAACCGAATCAAGCTGTCCAACTCACTTGGGCTCTCCAATGTGAATCTATCAACGGTTATGTTACTCCGCTAACCTTAGCAAGTCGCACTCAAGAAATCTCTCAAGCAATAGCGAGAGGTGAACAAGAACTACAGCGATTTAAAGCAACTCTCAAACAACTGCAACTTGCGCCAGCTATTGCACATCCCCAAATTCCCCTGAATTTTTAATGCCTGCAACCATTTTGTCTGTGTCGCAAGCCATCGCTGGTTTGCGACACTCCTACCCAGTAACCAAGCCAATTGAAGCGATTGAATTTCTCCAGCAAACGCTTAATAGTATTCAAATACTAAACCTTTACCAACACTTTTTTCCAACTGAATTTACCACCAGTACCAGTTCTATTTACTCTGATAGTCCTGACATTCATAGCCCCCGCGAATTAGAATTTTTTAGTCTGCTTGACGAAACAGAACTTATCCCTATCAGCCCCTGGCAATTAGAAATAGCCCAAGAAGAACGCCTCGACGAACTCCTGATAGAGCCTTGGGGGTTAGATTGGTTGAGCTATGAAGATTATGATATTGAGTCATTAGCCCCTGAGTGGCAAATCTTGCTGCCTCTAACTTCTAAAGGACTAGATTGGCTAACTGAAAATGACGCACAAGATTGGTATGAAGAGGAATTTAACGTTTTATTTTCTCACGTTTTACCACCCGATAGTATCAATTATCTGCAATTCCAAGAGCTTTGCTCTCTGGCTGACTTTCCCATAAAATCAGTGCCAATTGTACTAAGTTTCCTCAATTATTCAACAGGTAATATTTGGCTAGACGGCTGCGCTCAAGACGAGTATCAATTTAGAGAATGGACAGTCGAAAACTTGATATCTTTATCAGCGCAATGGCAAAGTGCTAAAGAAGTAATAACCCAAGCTCAACAGGTTATCGACTGGCTTGCTACTGACCGCCCTCGACGTTTTCAGCAAATTCTTGAACTCTGGAACAAGAGCACTTTGTCAATTTGAATTACCTATGAATCCAAATAATTACGATTGAAACTCTCAAGTCTAAAAATGCTGAGCTCCCCGCTTAAGCGTATTCATTGTGAAGCAGCAACCGCTAGTGCGGTTGTAGCTGTTGGAAATTGAGGTCTTAACCATGACTGAAACTCTAACAACAACCGAAAGAATTGCACGTCTCAATGACCAGTTGCGTCAAGGAAATACCAAAATTGGTGAAATTCGGATCACTCAAACTGTAAAAGCTCTTCCTCCTGAATACCAACAAAAATTACTGCAATTAGTAAGAGATTTTAACAGTTTTGAATCAGGCAACGACCCCTACGGAGAACGAGATTTTTTTGCCATTCAACTGGATAGCAAAAACTACTTTTTCAAAATTGATTATTTTGACAGAAAAGCTTGGCTGGACAACCAAGAAGTGAGTTCAGAATGCCCAGAAAACTCGGATAAAACTTGGAGAGTTGCTACCCTAATGAAATCGAATGAATACTAATTTTCAAGTAGGAGCTAACCTTACCTATCGGGTTAGCTCTATAACCTCTATCAATTTTAAGCTATTATGTATGCAACATTTGTCAGGAGAAGCCTTCCGTGAAATTCTGCAAATAGCTCCCCGACAGCTAACAGAAATTGATGCTGAATTACTGTTCATCAAAGAACAATACCTGTTCCATTATCGAGAAGGGACAAAGGAACACTACAAACTACTCTCCTCTGTCAGTTTGAGAACTGCATTTTCTCACGAGCCAATTGATACAGGTTGGATGCCTCCAGGAGTCATAAGGTGGGGAACTAATTCTCAAGGAAATTGGGTAGTAAAATTCATACCTCCTGCTCAATATAACCTCCACTTTGATGATATTGAACCGATTACTATTCCGCTAACCGCTTTGGTATTGGTAGGACAGAACACTCAATATTGGGTATGGGCAACTGATGTCGCCACCTTCAACCCAGAGGCGAAAGCTTACCATACTCCCTTACCAAATATCCACCCAAACGGTTTAATTTGCTGGGGACAAAATACTCCCCCGGTTGCTTCAACTCAAACCATTGATATTGCTTGGCAAACTTTCATCACTACTCCTTTCAATGCTGACTTATCCAGCCAAAAAAGCCGAAAGTTTCCCCAAGATGTCAGAGAACATCTGAAAAGTTTAGCCTTGAAAAAAAGGCGTTCCTATCCTGTTAAAGATTTAGTTGAAAGCAGGTGCAACCAGTCAATTAACTCTTTAATAGAACACCTTTTATTGATTGCTAACCCTATCTAGGGATTGCACTCAACATTTTTCTTTCAACCGCCAAGTTTAAGTTAATGCTAAAACTTTTTAACCACATTCATGCCTCTATTCCCTTGCCTCCCATTGCTACTGGAGTATTCTGCGAATACGTTACAGCTTCTAACGGCGTGTTTGTGCGTTCAGTTCGCCCCGGACTAGAGGCAATGATTCCTGTTGCAAATTCAGCGCCCAATACTATCAAAGGGTTGCCATCTATAGAACCGTACTTGTACCTTGACACTCGTTCAGTACCATTAGAATTACTCCTTTCTATGTGTACAAAATCTGCATTTAGCAAAGATAATAGTGGGAATCTCACAGAGATTTTATTTCACCTATCCCTTGACAGCCGCAATCAATGGCAACTGACAATTCCACTCCAAACAACTACACGAACAAACTGCCAACCTCTTGATAATTTATCCTGCTCAACTGCCTTAATTGAATGCCACTCTCACGGAGAAATGCCTGCTTTCTTTAGTAGCACAGATGATGCTGACGAGCGCGGGTTTAGACTCTATGCAGTCTTGGGTAAAGTTAATACTTTAAATCCTGAGATTTTAGTCAGAATCGGAATTTTCGGACACTATAGCTTAATTAAAGCTAGTTCTGTATTTGAAGAGCCATATTTTATCACCGATGCTTACCAAAACTCCCTTAAACCTCGACTTTGAGTACGCCAATTCTACCCCTCTCCTCCTCAAAGATTACTCTCACCTACACTTGTGGCTCGTTGGCTGTGGGGGCACTGGCTCTTATGTAGCTGAAAGTTTAGCACGATTAGCTTACGTTTTCAAACAACGTGGTAAAAATGTCAATGTTGCCTTTGTTGACCCTGACATTGTTGAAGAGAAAAACTTGGGAAGGCAGAGATTTTGTCAATCTGAACTCGGATTGAATAAAGCCGCTACTCTTGCTTTGCGTTACAATCTTACCTGGGGGCTAGAAATTAGTGCAATTCCTGACTATTTTGACCCCAAATTGGTAAAATCATACTGGAATGATTTGGTAATTATCACTGGCTGCGTTGACAATAGTGCGGCTCGTCGTTCCCTCGGCAAAACACTAGAAAGTAACCGCCACTCTGATATTCCAAGAATCTGGTATCTTGATGCTGGCAATAACTTTGATAGCGGTCAAATTCTACTAGGTAGTCATAATTGTGGTGAGGGGTTAATTACTCACCTAGATCAATTTGAGAAAACAGGCATTATGGGAGCGTTACCCTCTCCTATTTGGCAGTGCCCCAATTTGAGAGAATCCCAGCCTGAAGAACTGGCAAATACCTATTTATCTTGTGCTGAGTTAGCCACTATTAACGCTCAGAGTCTCACAATTAATCAGGGGATGGCCTCCATTATTGCTGACTATTTATTCCGTCTCACTTTGACGAATGACTTGCGCAGGTTTGCCACTTTCCTTAACCTTAAATCTGGTTCTATGCGCTCGGAATTTATCAGTTTTTCATCTCTTAAAAGGTTTGCAAGAGGGGGAGGGGGAAGGGGAAGGGTGGAAAAAGGAAGGGAAGAGGAAGGGGAAGGGTAGAAAAAGCTGATTATTTGGGGAGGGGAAAGGAAGGCTTCGCCGTGAACTATGCGGCTCGACTGAGCGACATTCGGCTTGCGCTCAATCGAGCCACAATTCGGCTAAGCTCATGGTCGAAGCCTCACGCCGAAGTCCGACGGGAACCCCGCTTACCGAACGTCCGAATGGAAAGTTATAGGTTATTGTTAGCTTTTATTAAAGAGAAAAAGCTAAAATTTATCCTTCCTTCCCCTTCCCCCTCTTTTACTTTAACGAGATTTTTTCGGATTTAATACTGTGTGAATTGCCCGGTCTAAAAACTCGATAAACTCACTGGGATAAGTATAAAATTGACTCTTTCTGGCTCTTCTGGGTTTGAGGGGATTAATGTATAATGAGATACAATGAATACGTGGTGATCGGCATGGACTTGCATCTTGATAGGTTGCTAAATTTACCAAATACAACCATCGAAAGTTTTACGGAAGAAGAAAATAAAATTATTCTCAAGCTGAGATTCTTACATGATGAAGCTCCTTGCCCCATTGTAATACGCAGAGTAGAAAATTCAAACAAAATCGACCGATACTGATTCGAGATTTATCAGTATTTGGCAAAGTAATTTATTTAAATACGCCACGCCGCCAATTTTATTGTCATCAGTGTCAAAAACATTTTACGGAAGAATTACCCTTTGTATATTGGGAAAGACGATACACACAAAGATCTGAAGAGTATGTTTATCAACGAGTGCAAAGTGCGAGTGTAGAGCAGGTAAGTCGAGATGAATTTTTGAGTTTGGATCAAGTACAGGGAATATTTAACCACCAATTTTCTCTCAAAAAAAAGGAGAATTGGGAAGAAGTAAAACGGGTGAGTATTGATGAAGTGAGTAAACGCAAAGGACATCAAAATTTGGTCACGGTCGTATCAAATATTGACTTAGGAGAATTGCTAGAAGTGATTGATAGTCATAAACAAGATGACATCATTGAAATCCTTAAGCAGCAACCAATTGAGATCAGAGAGAAAGTTGAGGAAGTCAGCGTTGATATGTGGGGAGGATTTCCAAAAGTTGTAAAAGAGGTATTCCCAAATGCCAAAATTGTCATCGACAGATTTCATGTCATGCAGCCAGTGATCAAAGAGTTAAATCAATTGCGTAAACAAACTGGAGTTAAGATTAAAGGCAGTCGTTTTATCCTGCTAAAAAATAATATTGATTTAACAGAAGAAGAAAAAGTGAAATTGGAAACTGTCTTGAAGTATTCTAAGCGTTGGCGATTAGCTTATACTCTAAAAGAAGATTTTAGGAGTATTTTTGAAACTTGTAAAACCCCTGAAGATGGTCAGGAACAATTGAAAGAATGGCTTCAAAAAGCTCAAGTTGTCTACGGAGCAGTTTTGGAAACAATTCACAACCATCTAGACAATATTTGTAATTACTTTTTAAACCGTACATCTAGTGGTGTGATGGAGGGACTTAATAACCGAATCAAATTAATTAAATGACAAGCCTATGGCTTTTTGAATTTTGTAAACTTTCGTTCTAGATTATTAGCCTGTCTTTCTCATTAGCTTTACTTATCCCCATAAACCCAGAAGATCCCCGCTAAGTTGAATTAAGAATCAAGTTGAGCAAGTGCGAGAAAATTGGTAACACAGTAGCCGTTATCTAAATTGAATAAAAAATCAAATAAGGAGTATGAGAAAATTGGCAACACAGTAGCCGTTATACCAGCCTTGACAGTCGCGTAAATTGCTGTTGTCGGACTCGCGCTTTGCAATCGGCTAAACTGTTGTTGTCTGATAAAGCTTGACAGTCGGCTAAACATTTATTCCCTGACTTGGTTTACAGCAGTCGCTCGACTCCTAGCTATTAATGGCGGTTATAATTCTCCACCCTATTAGTCCAGGTAGTAATTTCTAAGTAGGTAGGCGGGATTAAACCGAATAATGTAACAGTATGTAAATAGGCTTAAGTCAGCCAGTAGAGAGCATTTGAACACTTTACATCGTTTGCATAGTTGCGTTTTAAAGCGCCGACTTACTTACTTCGTACCTTAAATTGACGGCGTACACCTCTGATTTCAGTAATTTGATCAGATTTATTTAGATGTGAACCAACCTCTTGAATTTTTACTGGTGGAGAAATTGGTGGAGTCGTTATCATTCCAATGTTGTAGGGGCCAGAAAACGGAAAACAAACTATATCATAAGATACTTCATGTTCTTTGTACCAACATTGAATATCTGCAATCATCTCCTTAATCCCATACGACAAGGAGATCAGAAATTACAGCATGGTACTATAAGAGTTGGTCCTATGATTGATGCTAGCACTAACTCTGGCAATGCCGCGTCTGGATGTAATCCAAGTAAAAGATCATAGTAAGCTGCCATCTCAACTTTGAAGTATGTTTGACGATGAAACACACCTTTTAGGCTATATTCACGAGGATCAATAACTTCACACTCAAAGTTATATTTTTTTTTGAGAAGCCGGCTTAACATTCCTTGTCCTCCAGTGACATCAGCTATATACTTAACATTATTTGTGAAATAATTGCCTACAAAATCAGCTAGATCATCAAAACGCTAATCATTACCGTGAAAAAGTGCTTGTTTTCGTCCCATTTGTGTTTGCTCCCAATTGATATTTTATGATTTATCAGTTTCTCTTGTCACACTGCTCCCACCCATAATGTGCTTCTTGATAATCACAGTCCAGTAGAAGTGCTGCCGTAAAGTCGCGCCATGCCAAATTTACAAATCCTTGTTGCAAATATTTCCATCCACGATTTGTATGTTCTTCAGGTGAATGACGGAGTAGATAAAGGCAAATTGGGTCATTTGATATCACAGATAACATATCGTAAAAAAGTTTCTTCGCTGTTGAAATTTTATTAAGACGAGCATAGTGCCAGATTGACTCCATCAAGAGTAATGGGTCATCGGGAAAACATTGAAGAGCCTCTGCTAATACTTCAAGTCCCGCATTTGGATTACCTATCTCAAAGTAACACCGAGCATAATTAGCAAGATCCTGTGATTTCATCTCTTGAGCTTCACAATAATATGAGATTGCCAATTTATATTGACCAAGACAAAAGTGATAAAAAGCTGTATTAGCTTCATCAGCTAAAAATTTTTTAATGCGATTTATACTTTCAAACTCTGTGGTTAATTCTTGCTCATAACACCTAAATCGGTTTTCATAGTGTTCTACAATCCTAGCAAGAGCATTTTCTAAATAATTAGATTTAGCTGTATTCAATGATTGGCGTGAAAGTTGTTCTATTAAAGTAAAATTTTGTCGAGATTCCTCCCATTTTGAGGGTGAGCGATCAGGATGATCGAGATGATAGCCAGTTGCTGAAGGAACTGGAATAATAAGAGCACCTTCACAAATTGCCAGCGTACCAATCCAAGTGTCTTCCCATCCCCATCCTTGAAATTTTTCTTCAAAACCGCCGATACGGTTTATCAAACTGCGCCGCATACTAAATAACGCACCATATACCATACGCGGCAAAGTCCAGATTTCATCACTAGGTGTAATAGTGTCAGTTAGCCAGAGTTTTCTCCCATCACCCAGAAGTTTCAAATGCTTAGTCACTTGCATCATATTTTCTGGCCATCCCGGCCAATCATAGTGATAGCGGTTATCATCCCAAAATTTTGGTAAATGTCCGACAAGGTTCTGGGCTATATCTAACGAAACATCATGAATATTGCTACGAAAACCGACTAAAACTACTTCTTCTTCCAGAACACTATGGCGTTTTACTAGTTCGCTTATTGTATGAACTGACAAAATCATATCAGCATCGCAAGAAATAATTATATCTCCCGTAGATGCTGCAATTCCAGTATTCATTGCATGAGCACGTCCAAGATGTGCTTGTCTCATGACTGAGTATTTAAGACCAATACGCAATTCAATCAGCGCCTCAAAAGTTCCATCAGAAGATCCATCATCTACAACTATGACTTCAAGTTGGTCAGAATGTCTATTATTGAAGCTACTTTTGCCTAATGCTTTTAGGCATGCAATTACTGTATCTCGACAATTATATGAGGGTATAATTATTGATACTGAAAGAAAAGATAAAGATGTTTGAATTTGCTTAATCGAGTTGTAGGGATCAAGAACCAGTGATCCATAGCCATATATCTGATAATCTTTTTCTAATTTAGAATAATCATTGTTGGATTCTAGAATTAAGTCTGATACATTTTTCATAATTAAATGTAGTAAAAGATATTAACTTTTATCTTGACTGCTGACTATCAGTCCTTTATTATACTTGAACTACTCTATAAATTACTACCAGTCGCTTGCTGTTTTTTGTAGGGTGGGCATTGCCCATCGTGAAAAGCTGATTCTCCTGTTGGTGGGCAATGCCCACCCTAGCTTAATGACAATGGTGCAAGATATCAGTTTATACGGAAGAATCTTTATGATAATATTATAATCACAGTTCGCTCATTTGGATCTGAGTTTCCAGAATTGATCGCGACCCACTCAGGGTTTTCAGCGGTCGTTTGAAACCCTCCTACAACGAACAGAAAAATCTTGCTAATTCTACATATAGCGGATGAGAATTGACCAAACGCTATATATAGCGTTTGGTCAATTCTCAAAACCAGTAAAAAAATGAGCGAATCGTGAGATTATATGCTACTAAGTAGGTCGGCGAGAAAAAACAAAACTATGTTAAGATATGTAAATAAAGGTATAGCTCTAGTGGGGTAACTAATATATGGGCGCTAGATTAAGAGTATTTCTGACTCAAAAGCAAGACGAAACCCTATTAAATCTGAGAAAGGCGAAAGTACCACAAAAAGTTAAAGATCCAGCCGAAGTAATCAGGTTAAATGCACATGGCTGGTATGTTGAGAAAATAGCTGCTCACTTTAGCTGGGCTTCACAAACCGTGAGAGTAGTTTTACATAAATGGGAAAAGTTTGGTATAGAAAGCCTTTGGGAAAAACCAGGTCGAGGGGGAAAGCAAGCGTGGAAAGAAGAGGATATAGAGTTTTTGGAAGAATGCCTTAAAAAAGAACCACGTACATATAACAGTTTTCAATTAGCTGATAAATTAGAAAAAGAGCGCTCTATTAAATTAAGTCCCGACCGATTAAGACGGGTACTAAAAAAAAAGGGGATTATTTGGAAAAGAGCTAGTCCAAGTCATAAAGGAAAACAAGACCCCAAACAACGAGAAATAAAGCAATCAGACCTAGATATGTTGGAATTAGCAGCCGCTGCGGGAGAAATCGACTTAAAGTATTTAGATGAATCAGGATTTTGTGCGTGGAGTAAACCTAGTTATACCTATTACAAAAAAGGCGAGCAAAAACGTATACAACAAACTAAAAGTCGAGGTCGTAGATTAAGTATTGTTGGAATTTTTGAACCTTTAAGTAGCTTTTTATATGGTTTGGTCATTGGAGGTGTTGATCGAAAAGCTTATATTCAGATAATGGAGAAAGAAGCGCAAGAAGCGGCCCAAATGAAACGGCTGAGAATCATTGTACAAGACAACGGTCCAATACACCGATGTCAGGAGGTTAAACAGTTGTGGTCAAAGTGGGAAGGTCAGGGTTTATATATCTTTTTCTTGCCCAAATATTGTTCCGAAATGAACCCAATTGAATTAGAGTGGCAACACATTAAAGAAGATGAATTAGCGGGACAAATGTTTGACGATGAATTAGAACTCGCCTACGCCGTAATGGAGGGAGTAGAAGTTAGAGGAAAAAGAGGAGATTACCGTACACAACATATTAAATTTAAGTCCCTTCACCCTACTTAATGTTTTGTTACATACCTGTGAATTTCCCCGCCGACCTACTTAAATCAAACTTAGATACATAAAGTTATGGCCTATTATATAAAGGACGATCACCGTATTGAATCTGAAATACTAGAGATTGATGTTGTTTCACACTGTAATCTTTCTTGCCGAGCTTGTAGTCATCTATCCCCTATATCCAAAGCTAGATTTTCTGATCCAGAAGCTATTGAAAAATCACTAAGAATTCTAGCCAAGTCTTATCATGCTCACACCTTGAGATTATTGGGTGGCGAGCCACTACTTCATCCTTTCTTAACCGAAATTGTTCTGAGAACAATTTCTACTGGTATTGCAGATAAAATCAAGATTGTAACTAATGGCATCCTTCTTGGTAAAACTTCTGATGATTTGTGGAAGTTAATTGATGTTATTGAAATTTCTTCTTATCCTGGATTTGAAATCTCTACTGAAACCCTTAATAAACTATATATTCGGGGAAAAGAATTTGGAGTTGACATTGAAAACAAAACTTACAAATCATTCAGAGAGTCTCATTCGAGTCTAGGTACGGATGATATAGATTTGATAAGACGCATTTATTCAACTTGCCAAATTGCACATCAATGGGGCTGTCATTCAGTGCATGAAGGATACTTCTATAAATGTCCTCAGTCCCATACCATTAATCAAAATTCTAAAGATTTATTCAAAGATGGTGTACCTCTTGATGGTAGTTCAAATTTGTCAGATCGGCTAAAAGAATACCTTGCATCTAGTGAGCCATTAAGAACTTGTAGAAAATGTTTGGGAAGTGTTGGTCTTATATTTTATCACGAGCAGTTAAAACGCAAAACTTGGGAAGATAAGCAAAAAGTTCCCCTAGAGAACTTGATAGACTGGCACTTTCTTGAACATCTTGAAAATATCAATCCTGATCAGGAAAATGGTTGTTATACTTAGAACACAAATGTTTAAATATTTTAAAATAGTTTTATAGTTTTAATCCGATTATAGTCTGAGTAGCAATGTTTTCCATTGTAGTAGAGCTTTCACACATGAATTAGTCAGGTTTTCCCAATCAATATTTTCATGCTCTAAGCAAATATAATTGCAATGTCCATCCATTATTAAAATTCCTTTATCAATAAAACATCTCTCTAATAAAGCACGTTTTTTAATATCTTTTACTATTAATTGGCTATATCGCATTTCAAACAATGCTCCACTAAACATAGGCATCACTTTAACAAATTGAGAAACTTGAGCTACCTCGATAGCCTTGTTGATTGTATTACAAACTCGAATACCCGTTCGTGGTAATTTAAGATAACCGTCCCATTGAGTCATTAAACTGATCTGTGCTACACCTGCTGCCGCACCAAGTGTATCTCGAGAAAAAGTGCCGCCGATACGTGAATCTGTAAAGTTCCAATCATTAACATTCTTGACCATTAAAGATGCTAGAGGAATACCATTGCCAATAGCCTTGCCTAATATAACGAAGTCAACATCTACATTCTCATCCATAGTAATTCCAGCAGGATTAAGTCGCCCAGAGGTTTTAGTTTCATCGACAATTATGGCTATCCCTCTTTTACGGCAGAGTAATTGTAACTGTCTTAATTTATCTAAAGCATTGTCTCCTAATGCATAAAAATCACAAATAAAACATGATATATTCTTCTCGTATTTAACTAAGAGTGATTCAAGTGTAGAAATATTGTCATCCAACCAATTATAAACTGGTTCCATGTCGCTAACCCCACGCATACCCTGGGTAAAATATAAAGATTCACGTTCCAATGAACCTCTAGGAGCGTGCCATTTAGGAGTACAAGCAAGATGAACATCATGCCAACCAATATAACCACACCGAATTATGCCTTTTTTTGTGAACCTCATACCTATTAGTCGCAACGCTGCTGTAACTGCCTCGGAACTACTTTTGAAAAGACATACCGTTTTCCAATCTGGATAGTGCTTTGATAACAGTTCACAATATTCGGCATGTATGGAACTATATGTTGGTAAAAGCCCTCCTTTACTGAGTTGTTCAAGAAGCATACTATTAAATTCAGAGTTTGCATGACCGATTGACACTGGACCAAAACCGAGAACAAAATCAAAATACTCTTTTCCCTCAGTATCAACAACTATTCCTCCCATGCCCGAATCAAAAAATATTTCCTTTCCATTTGTGGTAATAAATTTTCTGGTTGTTCCGGTAATTGGTAAGCTCAAATTCATGTTAAGAACCCACTTAAGATATATTTATTGGACAAACCCTCCAGACTTATAATACCATCTTAGTAGCAGTTTAATCTTAGCACCATGACCTTATTATCATTAAGTCAAGTCTGTTTGTCTGATATCCGCCTGATTGCGTCAGATATCGATGGTACTCTTACACAGAATGGTAAATTTGTACCTACTTTGCTCGAAACTATTAACAAGTTAGGCGCAGCAGGAGTTACCGTACTACTGGTAACTGGAAATTCAGCAGGATGGGTCAGTGCTTTAGTTAATTACTTGCCCGTAACTGCCGTGATCGCCGAAAATGGCGGTCTGTATTTGCAAGAAGGTCACAGTGAGTATTTGCTTTCTACCATTACGAGTTCGAGCAAACACCGTCAGCAACTAGAAAAAGTTTTCCGACAGCTTCAAGAACAATTTCCTAATCTACGCGAATCTACAGACAATCAGTTTCGTATTACTGACTGGACGTTTAATATCGATAATTTGTCACTTGAAGAATTACAAGCAATCTTACTACAATGTCATGCAATGGGGTGGGGATTTACCTATAGTGCGGAGCAATGCCATATCCAACTTTCCGAGCAAGACAAGGCTACAGGATTGATGCGAGTATTAGAACGATATTTTCCAGATTTAAGTGTTCAGCAGGTGTTAACTGTTGGTGATAGTCCTAACGATGAAGCCATGTTCGCATCGGACAAGTTTCCGCTTTCAGTAGGGGTTGCCAACATCTTGCGCTACAAAGAAAGAATGCGTCATTATCCCAAATATATTACTAAAGCACAAGAGTTAGAGGGTTTCTGCGAGTTGGTAGAATTCTTGCTGAATAGCAAGAAATAACCATAGATATTAGACATCTCCCATAATTCTCAATCCTTTTCCTCGCTTGGTTTCTGGCGGACGGTTCCAGGAAGAACCGTCCGCCAGAAAACAACGCTTCGTAAGGATTCAGGTCTGAAAGAAGGGAATGAGGTCAGGCATAGGAAAGTAGTCACAAGAATGGGCAGAAATAACCTGACGGAAAAAAGCCATTACTGAACGAGCTTGAAAACGACAGGTTTGAATCACACTCAGCAGATTAGCCGTTTCCTCAAATCGTTTCATCGAACGAGAGCCGCCAGAAACTTTCCGTTTAGTTACAGCCGAGGAGTAGAGAACGTTCTGCTAAATTATTATCCGGAGGAACCGAGGGGTCATTGAGAAAATACCACCATTGTTCTGCCTTATCCCGTAAGGATTTTAGTAACAGACCTGCGGCATAACCCACAAGGTTCAACCAAGTCGCCAAAGCAAGATTCAATCGTATTTTGAAATCCTGAGCCCACGAGTGATAGGTGAGTAGATCCCTCGTCTTTCGCCAGGACTCATGGGATCTAAAAGCTTCATCTATTAATGACAGAAATATTTGAGCGACTGCTGCATTATTATTGCCAGGAAGTCCCAGCACTTTCTTAAAATGCCGTCGTAAATGGGCCAGACACTTCTGTTGGGCTGCGACTTTCACACCATTATAAACACTGAAATCATCTGAGCTTAAGACTCCCGCAAATTCTTTGCCCAGCATGGTTTCTAGTTCCACGCGCCCCCTGGTATCTGCGGCATGAAATAAACAAAATCCTTCTCCACTAGCCGTCCATAGCCATTCTTTAACCCCCATCACACACCACGGCGTTTCATCTACATGAACGTTTGATTGTAGAGGGGCCCATTCCCACAGTGCTTTGATAGCTGGCTCTACTGCTGCTGCTACTCGTTGATTGGTTTTTTGGAGTGTTCCTACGGACACTTCTATCCTGCCGAGTTCCCACAACAATTCAGTCAGCTTGTCGTAGGAAAGATGTCCATAATTCCCCAGCCAGACTAAGAGTGCTTGAAGATTAATGCTCAAGTCTTGTCCTGGAACTATTCCCAGAGGTGCTTCTCCTCTAACTACTGCACCACATTCGAGGCATTTACACGATTGTGTTTGATATTCAACAACTTCGATTGGTTTTGCTACTAGACTTGCTACTTGCTGTCTGTGGATGTTAATTACTTCACTTAATTCTTGACTACCACAATTAAGACAGATGTCGGGTGAGCTAATTTCGGTTCTGTCTACTCGTCCAAACCCTTTTCGGGTTTTGCCCTGATGACCCGGTTGTCCGCCTGGTTTCTTTTTTTGGTCTGCTTCTGGTTGGACTGTTGGTTTCTCTGATTTTTGGATCAGATCCGTTGATGGGGGCTTTGATGAAGTCTGACTGGTGGTTCGACTTTTGCCCGTAGCAATAGCTAATTTTTCTTGCAATTCTTCAATGATTTTTTGCAGCCCCAGTACCATTTCCACCAGTTCAGCTTGGCTCAACTGCTCGATTTCGGTTTTTTTCTGCTTTCTGCTCGCTGCGGGCTTTTTCATTCCTTTATTTTACCCGCTTTTGCCACTGAAGTTTTTTTTGACCTGAATCCTTACAACGCTTCAATAAGGGTTTCAACGGTTATTCAATAAAAAATACCCAATTTTATGACCTAATTTTTACTGTTTTTTTTTCAGCTTGTAGGGACTGTTATTGACACATAACGATCGCACTTATGCGCCACCGTATTAATCTACATACCAGCAAAATTACTGTCTTGTAATTTTTCGGTTTTAAGCGGAATCTTTCTGCTGCTACTCGAAAGATATTTAGTAATCTAATTAAATGCTCTACAAAGATTCTTTTTTGAGCCTTTGACTTATTCGCTCTCTATGCAAGCTGGAGTCAGAACTCCCTGACGAGGTTTTTTATGAGGAGTGTTAATTAATGGTTCTCCTACATATAGCCTTTCTCAGAAAGATGAGGTATCATGTTACTGACACTCACTCGTGAGGGTCAAAAAGAGAAGATCAGCTCAAATGAACTATAATTAAATGGTTCATTTGAGCCACGCGAAAGCGATACCACACATAATAGCATTTTTTTGACAGCACGCGATGCTTGCCTCACAACACGTTTACTTGTACCAAACTTCATACATTGTTAAAAATGAAAGCTTATTCGATTAATATTAGGCAAAAAATCCTTGATGCTTATCATGCTGAACCCATTTCACAAAAAGCAATAGCTAAGCGTTTTTCTGTAGCCCGCTCGGTAATTGCTCAACCCCCTTGACAAGAAGACAAGATAGACATTAGATCAA
Source organism: Microcoleus sp. T2B6 (assembly GCF_036700475.1). NCBI lineage: Bacteria > Bacillati > Cyanobacteriota > Cyanophyceae > Oscillatoriales > Microcoleaceae > Microcoleus > Microcoleus sp. T2B6. The sequence continues at coordinate 70,394 of NZ_JAUBOZ010000008.1, forward strand.
GGGTAATTGCTCAACCCCCCTACGGACAAAAATAAAATCTCTGAAACCCTTTGTAGGCAAGTATTGCAAAGTTTGAACACAATTATTTCATTTTTCCGTTTTGATCGCTGAAACCCTCATTATCTCGTTGATTTTATTAAAGAAGAAGCTTTTTGCTTAAAATTCACAATCTGAAACTGTCTCTAGGAGGCAGTTTCAGGGGAGGGGGTAGTTGAGCAATTACGATCAAGGAATGGAAAAACTCCCCGACCTAAAACAGCTATCGAACGAGGCAAAAGAAGCCTTGATAGTAGAGCTATGGGAGAAAATCCAAAAACTAACCGCAGCGTTAGCAACCACAGACCAACCAAAACTAGACCCATCTCCCAAAAAAACTAGCAAAAATTCCAGCACTCCACCGTCCACAGGATTCAAGCCCAACATTAAGCCATCGAAAATTGAGGGGATAAAAAGACAAAGAAGCCTAGGAAGAGCAGGGGGGGAAGAGAACTACATCCTCATCCCGACCAAACAATCATCGCCCAACTGAAAAATTGCCCCCAGTGTGGAGAGAAAGTCACCGCCGCCACCCAAAAATTGCAATCCGTCTACGAAAAAATCGAACTACCGCCAATTCGCCCCATCATCACCCGCATCGAACGTTATGGTGGTCAGTGTGCCTGCTGTCAGACCGAATATGTTGCACCTGTACCATTGGGAATGGAACCAGGTTCACCGTTTGGCAGTTCAATTCAAAGCTTAGTCACATATCTTCGTTACACTCATGCCATCAGCTACGAACGGCTGTCGTCGATATTTGGAGAGGTCTTTGGACTCAAGATATCAGAAGGAGCAATCGCCAACCTATTAGAGAAAGTCAAAACGAGTTTAGATGACCAAGTAACTCAAATACTCCATCGGTTGCGGCGGGCAAAATTAATTTGTTCAGATGAAACCAGTGCCAGAGTTAACGGACATTGGGAGTGGGAGTGGGTATTTCAGAACCAGGATGTTTGTTTACACGTCATCCGCCCGAGTCGAGGGACTGGGGTAATTAACGAAGTTCTCGCAGAACATCGTCCCGATATCTGGGTGTCAGATTTATTTAGTGCTCAAAAAAATCACCCCGCACCACAATGGCAAGTGTGTTTGGCCCATCAACTGCGGGATTGCCAATATGCGATTGATGCTGGGGACAGAATTTTTGCCCCAGGGATGAAGAGGTTATTATTGAGGGCTTTTATTATCCATCGAAGACGAGAAAAAATCGACGATGCCAGACTCAAGCGATACCGAGAAAATTTACAGGAAAGATTAACCGGGATTTTAAATTTAGCGCCACATCATCCGGATGGTATCCGGTTACGAAAACGCTATGGTGGGCTAATTGACAATTTATTTCTATTTCTGGAAGAGGCGGGGATTCCACCAACGAATAATAGTAGTGAACAGGCGATTAGGATGAGCGTGGTATTTCGCCGTGTGACTAATGGCTTCCGTTCGGAATGGGGTCGAGATTTGTTTGCAGCCGTTCGTTCCGTTGTCAATACTGGGAAGCGACAGGGTTTAACTGCTTATCAATCCATTCAACAAGCTCTCTCTATTGATGGCTCCCTTTTTTCCCCTAGTTGAGCAATTACAAAATATGTTCTGTTGGCTTTAAACTGTGGAGTGTGAAATAGATATTTGCTTAACTTTTTCAGAAACAATGAAACATATCCCAAAATTTTTGCAGGTCTCACAGTATCAATTACCAGTTATGCTCGAAAAACAAGCACACGAAACAGCTAGAGAGCAGTTAGTTAATTATGATGAACTGAGGGATGATAATACTCCTTTTTTCATTTTTTTTTGACGATCGTACTTGAGACGGCGACCCCTGGTTTAGCAAATGTTTTGATGGCTAAACTACAAGTATATGGTGGGATCTCAAGTATAAATTTCATAGCATTTAACCCCCTTTGATAAAAGACTTTTTACTCAAAAACACCTGCCACCCTTTTTCAAGAATCTCCGTGTGGCTTGAGAAAATCTCTAGAAATACATCTATCGCATCGCTTGGCTTCTCAATCGGTGTTTCATACTCGTAGTCGTCAAAGATCAATATACCTCCTACCTTGAGGAGATCCCAACATAACACTGCATCCCGAAGTACATCTGTTGCAATATGTGATCCATCAATATAAATAAGATCATAACTTTCAAGGGGAAGCATTCTAAGGATTTTTTTAGATTGACCAACTATTTTATTGACTTTGTTTTGTGATCCTGTTTGAGAAATGTTAAAATCAAATGAATGCTCAACTAACATATTTTCAAAAATATCAACGCAAGTTATGCTAGCAGTTTGGCTGGTAAGAATATGATCTAGTAGATAACAAGTAGACATCCCCTCAAAACTGCCTACTTCTAAAGCGTTTAGCCCTGGATAACCAACAAACCCTTTTAGTAATCGCTCCCAATTTGGAATATGCCAACTGAACCAATCAGCTGTAAACTGATATCCTTTTTCCTTACTCTGATGCCATCCTCTTAAAGTATGTACCTGTTGGATATAAGCAGCAGCTTCCTCAAAATTACCTTGTTTAGCACAAGTCAAAGCTAAATCCTCATATATCTTCAAATTTTCTGGAGTGATATTCATAATTTTTTTTTCTTTAAATGCTAATGAAACAGAAGTTATGCTAAGAATAGCATCCGTTGTACCATGCGTAAATATAGGGTTCGTGTCACCAGGTGCAGCCTTGTAAAGTTTAGTAAAAATGACCCATTTTTGAGCATTGATTGATAAGAAATTGTAATGAGAACTTTGCGGCGTTTGAGTAGCACTTATCTCGGCTCAATGCCCCTTTGCCTAGAGCATCGGTCTAGTAGAACGAAATAAGTAGGTTTCAGTCTAGAAATCCTTGGTTGGGCAGCGCTGACACAACCATTTTTCGTTGAGAATAATTCTACTGGATCGGATCTCTAGTTTGTATCCTTTTAGGGTCGTGCATCAAAGAACTGTGGGGTAGAGAGCCAAGTCGTTCCAAGTCCATCTGCGATCTGTTAATCCCGCTCTCTGCGCCGCCCTTGTTCCTAAACGATGATGAACCCAAATCCAGTTGACATAGCTGACCACCAGCCTGTTGATCACCTTTGTCTGTTCCCAAATTTTGGCAAATTTATTCTGTCGCCGATGCCATCGCCCTGTTTGTTGTCGCAAAATCCCGTTGGTTCGTTCTAGCCTCTGGGTGTTCTCTTTGCCGATTTGATGGTGAATTTCTGAAGTTAGTACTCGCTCATAACCGCCCCAACCATCGGTTTTCCAATTGAGACAGTCGGTTTTCCGGCAGGGTGCTGTTGACCAATTCTTCGATGAAGGCATCCGTGTGTTTTCCCACTCTGGCTGCCAGAATTAAGCCACTATAGCAATGCTAAACTCAATCCGATCCAACAGTCTCCGGCTCTTAACTCCTGTGCTAGACAATTTTTCTGTTTTTTTCGACGAATGACCACATTTCGGCGGCAATCACTTCTTCTGTTTCTATCTGTTTGACTTCTTGATTGTGAATCATCAGTGCTTTTTGACGCTTCACCTTGAATAAGGGAGACTACCGTCCCGTAGGCTCTGCCACTGATACGGCTAATTCCCCGAAGGCTACTTCCCTCTCCATGAGCTTGAAGGATGGTATGAACTTCCTCTCTTTGTTAGATGACGACCATAGTAGAGACTGTCAAAGTGTTCGGGGAAAGTTTTACCACAGCAAGGACACTTGTATCTCTGCTGCCCTTTCTCCGTTTTTCCATGTCTATGGACTTTATCGTGGCCACATAGTAAGCAATTCATCTGTTTTTAGGATTGACACTCACTCAATTCGACGTATCCCACAGCTTTTTGTTGCACGACCCCTTTTAGGCAATGTTTTTCGAGAACACTAGGGTGTGGTAATACTTTTATAGCAATAATTTTGAATCCTCAACTTCTATTTTAGGCAAAGCTTGTTGGCTCGTTATGCTACAAAATAAGTATTTATAAAACTTATCTTATTAGCGCTCCCGTAGGGACGCTGCGTGATCGCAGCCACAACAAGACACCATCACTATATCTCTTGGATGACAAGGGTTTTAACCCTAAGTAAGTAGGTGGGATTAAACTGAACCATGTAACTGTATCTAAACAGGGCTAAGGATACTTGACAATCGTTTACATAGTTGCGTTTTACACCGCCTACCTACTTACGCTGCACTTCATAACACGAACCCTATGTTTACGCCTACACCTATCTAGTTTTTACAAATTTTATTTAGGTGGTTGAAAGTACATCGCATTTAACCAAGGGAAAATCCCTTGGTATCTAATATCCATTGCTTTATTGCCCGATGTAAAATATTCAATCATGCCTTTTTCATCGCTTGAATGTAACCTATAATTAACTGTACGAAAACCTGTTGAAGCACCACACTGAGTACGCACTAGATGATTGCTAAGAATCGCATCTGCACGATAGCCATTGAACCACAAATGCCCTACTTGAGTCAGTGTGTGCTTACTAATTGCCATACAGTTTGTGTCAACAAGAAAAGGATTTTCTTTATAGAAATTAACAAGTGATGAATCAAGCCCGTCAGAAATGCTTTCATATGACTCAAAACGCTTCCAGTATCCGAGACTATCACAGTTATCGTCAAGTACCCAAGTTCCATCTTCTTGGCAAATCCGCCTAAGAGCAAATACCCATTGGACTTCAAATTTATTTATAGTTTCTATACAGAGAGTAACATGAGTAGTATCAAACCAATTGTCCTCGTCAAGAAAAAAAATAATTTCTGCTTCAACCAGATATGAGAACCCTGCATATATTCGATGTCCATTAAAACCATATTTACCTGTATTCTTGGGAAGAGTTATAAGATGAATTGGTATGTGTGAAGATTTAAAATCTTTTACAATATTAAATACGATATCTTGATAATCTTCTCCATCTATGACGATTAGATGACTTAAATTCTTGTAGTTTTGTTTCTGCACACTTTCAAGACACGAGGAAAGATGTGCAGTTCCAATAGTAGGCGTAATAATAACAGCAGATTTCATACAAAAATACCTCGAATTGAAAAATCTTTACAAACTTTTATCATATCTTATTTTGGTTCTAACGATGAGTCTATAATCTGATAATTAATCACTCTAACCCCTTCTAATTTAAGGAGGTTAGTCATTAATTTTAGTTCGGGATTAGATTATAAATATAACTCACGTCTATATAATGGTTTTGGGCTTCTTTTATTTAATCATTAAAAGTACCACAATGCAAATTATATAATGTTTTCACTGTAATTCTTTTTTACTTTTTAAAAAAATTGTGATTTTTTTTTGTGATTTTACATGACAACTTTGGTAGAACCGTAATTTATGAGAAAAAGTCCATGATGTTTAAAGTTCTCAAATTCTTTATATTGCTTCATAAAATATTTGCTAGTTGTTGTTGATAAAATATAGCATAATTGGAGATGTTTTGATTTCCTTGTATAAGTTTGATAACTTTTTAAGTTTCCCAGGTTACTGGAGTTTAGACTAACAAGGGAAAGAAAAGGGAGCCTGTGATTGGCACAGGCTCCCTAAAGGCAAAAAATTGAGAATTAGCAAAAAACCTCAAATCTGCCTGCCATGAATTGTGAAGTCTTGAGAGAATTTCGTCAACAAGCCTATAAAATGCGCTAGTCAAGCCTGCATATGCCACCTTTGAGCTGATGGATGCAGTGATGACCACGCCAAAAGCCAATTGTTTAACAGAGATGGCACTCAACCCATTGTTCCGAAGAAAATGGTCAAGCGTGTCCGAAGCCTTACAGGACTGTCAGCCAGACCGAGAGCAATTAATGAAACTGTATCTTCAGCAGATGTCAGGAGTAGAGAGACCAATCTTAGCAGTAGACCATACAGCGTGGGTGAGACCAGATGCACCAACCTTGAGGGAGCGTACCTATGAACATCTTGCCACTGCCATTCATGGCAATAAACCGATAGCAATCGGCTTGGGCTACAGCACAATTGCCAGGATACCCTCGGCGCAAGGGAGTTGGGCCTTACCCTTAAGACACGAACGAATCACCAGGAAAGGATACACCCATCAGTAAAGCGGCAGGGCAGTTAGAGCCAGTGATAGCAGGGTTGCCACAACGACCATTAGTATTATTTGACCGGGAATATGGGTGTGCCAGTTTAGTTTTGCAGACCGGCCATCTCAAAGCCGACAAGTTAATCCGGTTGCGTTCTAATCGCTGTTTATACTCTGCCCCACCAGCTTATTCTGGCCGAGGGCGTCCCCGTCGTCACGGGGAGAAATTTCAGCGGGGGCGCCCCCCCAGACTTGGTGGGTTGCTGAGGAGATGGTTGAATTAGATAACCCAAAGCTAGGACAATTACAAATCAGAAGGTGGGATAACTTACACTTTCGTTCTAGTGCTCAACATCCGATGACATTGATCTTGGTAGAGCCAAAGGCTCTCGGTAGTAATTGTCGTCAGGTTAAACCTTTATGGTTAGCATGGATAGGTGAGAATTCTTGTTCTCTCGAATTAGTCTGGATGGACTATTTGCGCCGTTTTGCCATTGAGCATTGGTATCGCGAGAGCCAAGCAAACATTACATTGGACTCTACCCCATCTAAGTACCAAGCGAACAATGTGACCGTTGGAGCGATTTGATGCCTCTGTTAACTTGGCAGTTGTGGTTGGCTCAAGATTTAGTTCGAGACTATCACTTGCTGCAGGCAAAAACCTCTGACTAATTTGACTCCAGGACGGGTGGCTCAATCGCTTTTCCCACTTTTGGTCAAGATTGGCACTCCAGCTCAAGCACCAAAACCACGGGGAAAATCCCCTGGTTGGCCCACTGGTCAATCTCGCTCTGAGCGCATTCGCTATCCAGTAGTAAAAAAGGGTCGAGGTCAGTTCCAAAATCATCGAAATTTGACTTCTTAATCACATATATTTGGCTGCCCAATGGATTTTTTGTGCCTCAGTTTCTAACTGAGCCAGCTTTTCTTAGTCTAAACTCCAGAGGTTAAGTACCTGGACAAAAATAAACAGTGTTATTGCGAGGGTTGTGAAACCCCACCTCAAGTCCTTGCGATTGCTTCGCTTCGCTCGCAATGACATACTTACGTTTATTTATGTCCGACTACTTACAGCACTCCCGGGTGTTATGAGGTACAATAAGAATAGATTAAAAAAATACACCAATGAAAGCATATTCAGTAGATTTGCGAAGAAAAATAGTAGCAGCCCATCTCGATCAGAAGTTGTCGATCAGAAAAACAGCAGCGATATTTTCCGTCAGTAAAAGCTTAGTTCAAAAACTGGTCAAGCAACAAAAAATAGATGGGAATTTACAGCCGAAACCCAGGGGGAAACCGAGATACAGTCATTTGAATAATTCCACAGCTTCTTTGAGAGAAATAGTGGCAGCACATCCCGATGCAACCTTACTAGAATTGTGTGAGTTATTTGCCCAGAAGACCGGAAATTGGGTGGGTAGAACAGCCATGTGTAATGCCTTACAAAAGTTGGGATTAAATCGTAAAAAAAAAACCGTGAGAAGTAGCCAAGCCGGCACTGAAAGAGTCATGAAATTACGGTTAGAGTATTGGGAAAAAGTTAAGCATATCGACCCAAAAAATCTAGTCTTTTTAGATGAGACTGGAGTATTGCTAGGTTTAACCAGAACTCATGCACGTTCCCAACGAGGAACGAGAGCCTATGCGGTCAAACCTTTTTATCGAGGCAAGAAAGTCACAGTAATTGGTGCAATTAGTCTCACGCAAGTAGTGGCATTAATGACCCTAGACAACTCTATGGATAACCAAGCATTTGAGGTATTTATCGAGCAATGTTTAGTGCCAAAATTGTGGTCGGGAGCAGTAGTAGTGATGGATAACTTACCAGCGTATAAACTAGATTCAATTAAGCATATCATTGAAGCGGTGGGTGCTTCTATCTTGTGTTTGTCGCCATACTCTCCTGATTTTAATCCAATTGAATTATGGTGGTCGCAACTCAAATCTTTATTGATCCAGTTTTCACCAACCACCACTAAAATGGTTGACACCATAATTGCTGTGGCTCTTGACTTAATTAATCCGAAACATCTTAAAAACTGGTTTACTAATTGCTGCTACTGTACCTCATAACATCCGGAAGTGCTGTATAAAAATCAAGAATATTTTGTAAACACCTTCTATTAAACATAACTTTTCCAAATTTACCTATAATTCCCAAATATCTGATTGATAATTTCCATCAAAATCATTGGAATACCCACCAAGATAATATCTAACAGTTATTTGATCGTTACATATCATTTCTATACCTAATTTAACAAAATTGTCAAGCATTTTGTCATCTTCAGCTAAATTCTGCTCCCAATCATGCTTCGTAAATGTCTCTGGAATCGGATATTTTCGTAATAGTTCTGTATTTAATAACCAAACATTAGTATCGACTTGCATAACAGATGAGCCAACGGTTAGATCGATACGGTCTCGAAAAATATTTGATCCAGGCTTAATCATTCCAAGATCGCAAAATTGTTTGTATTTGTGAAGACCATCTGCGATTGTTCGACTCCATGGCCAATACTGTTCAAGAAATGGAGTTCCATCAAAATTATAAATTTTACGATGACAATATATTGCTTGTTTGCCTGTAGTAAGGGCACAAGACATTAGACTGCTAATATGATTTTGTTCAAATTCATTATCGTCATCTAAAAAACAAACCCATGGGGAAATAACCTCAAAAACGCTTTGATTTCTAAGCCTTGCTAACCGAGTTGGACCACTCTTGTCTTCGGGATTCCTAGTGCAGTATAAGAACTTGAGATTTGGTTTGTAGTGTTGAATTTTTTCAAGAACTAGCTTAGTTTCATAACAATCATCAACCAAAATTAAATGACTTAATTGACCTTGATAATCTTGAGACTCAACAGACGCAATAGCCCGACTTAAAGTAGTTAAACGTTTACGGGTAATAGTTATCACAGTTACATGGGGATATTGCTGAAATACAATACGTTTTGTTTTCATACTGGATTCGCCGTTTTTCTCCAACTAAGAACGTTAACTGGTAAGCCTTTACGATTTATGGGATGATCTAACTCGATTTGCCAACCAATATTTTTGGCACATTCACTAATTTTAATGTATTGTGATTCAGCAATCAACAAAGCGACACGACCATCCAGATGAAGTACACGATCTAGTTCTAAAAGTGATTCGCATATAGTATCAGTTGCTACTTCTTCATAAGGAGGTTCACTCGCAATTGAATGAAAATAACAGGAAGGAAAGGGTAATTGACGCGCATCAGCTACAGTATGCTTGGCTCCCAAAAACTGAAGTCCAAACCTAACTTTAGGATCAATATCGGTGCTGTATGTTTCAAAATTATGAGCGACTGCTTCTACGACAAGTCCTCCTGCTCCAGCAAAAGGATCTAGAAAACGTTCAAGTTTTGGATTATAAACTAGATTTACAAGCATACGCGAATCAATCACGGGAAGTCCTCTACGACTCAGTAATCCCCCATCACCACGGTAACCGACAACATGACGAACACCTCCATCTTCTGTTGGCAAAAGGAATTCTCGCCGATCGGGCGACATATCTCGTATGGCTTTTGTATCAGCTTGATAAAGCTTTTCTAGACGGTAGTATTTTCCTTTCCATCTAGACAGTTCATTTTTATTACGAATTAAATCGTCAGAAACAATTACAACTTGTTCTACTATTTCACTATACCCAAGATGAGGTAAAAGCCTACAAGCAGGTTCTAGATTCTCACTAGGTAGCTTAAGATAGAATAATCCCATTGGATCTCCAAAAGGACCGCCACTTATGATATCTGCTCCTAAATGTTGCAGAAGATGAATAGCTTCTTGCGAAGCAACATATGTTGCTTTCCGTCGAGAGTTGGGTTGTCGTATCACTAATAATTCTTCCATTTTCACAAAAATTCCCTTCTAAATTATCTAAAAAAAGCAAATGTTTCTACGGAACCAACAGTGTTAAAATAATCTTCCATAGAATCCCAAGATTCAAAGAGGCAGAGAATTTGTGATTTGTAACATTTAAAAGCATTGATCTTGGATGTTAATTCTTGATCACTCAAATTGATATCTATACGTTTTAACGATAATCTATTAAAAATTTCATTTTCCTCCTGTTCATAGTAAAAATCTTGATAAAATATAACATTATAGCCCTCCTTCTTAAGCAAAAAGCCAACTTTTTGAGTTAAAATGTGATCGACATGACTCCCATTCGCCATTGGGCAATAAATTGTTGAGCAAGAAATATTGTAATTATTCTTGAGGCTACACACAATTTCATAAGGTAGCATATTATCTTCTTGCTTCTGCAACGTTCTAAAATCCTGAATTGTTAAATAAAGATTTTGTCCTAGCGAATTTTTACGATAAATCGCGTCAGGGAATGGTAAAAAATTTGAAATGGCTCCAAGCTTTTTGCAGGCTAAAGTATCTTCATTTCGTCGTGTTGTAACAATTGTTTCTGCTCCCCAAATTAAATGTAGTTCATTAGCTAATTCTGATAGTGGGAAAAGAGAATCACCACCAAAAATCGTTAATATATACACTTTTTCGCCCTTTTCTGACAAACGACTAATAAAACCCCCACAAGAACCAACTACATCATCAAAATGAGGAGATAAAAATAAATGTGTTTTGCTCATAAATACCTGTTTTTCTCTACAAAATTTAAAATAGTTGTGATGATTTCATTTTTTTCAGGCTGTAATAATCCCAATAATTTTATGCCATGTATGACATCATCAAGTTCACCACTCCGTTGAGATAGTTTTAAGGAATACTGAAAATCACTAACACTTTTAGAAAATTCATTATTCCAGAGTGAATAGAGTCCACGACTAAAGTATGGTTCAGCAATAGTTATGCTATCCTTTATCCTACTCTCAACCATAATCAAGGCATAATTGAGCGATTCTTGCCATTTATCGTCTCCGATAGCAAACTTTGCTACAGCTTGACAATAGTATATGTAGTCATTAAATGGATTATTGATATTACTAGTTAATTTAATCCATTGTTGCCAACAACTTAAGGCTCTATCTTTTTGTTGAGTTACGAGAAATGCTTCAGCAAGTTGCCAAAGTGACCAACCGTCTAATGGATCTTCCTTTACCCATTTTTCTAGCTGCTTAATACCATTGAATTTGTCACCTTTACGAATCATCTGCATTGCCAAAAAGGGACCCTCCCAAGAAGTCACTAATTTAACCCCATTGCGTTTTGGTGGTAGGTCAGGGGAATTGCCAAATACAACAAGGCATTTATCAGTCCTTACCCATCCAAAAACTTTGGACAGAGTACATATATACTCTACATCTTGTATAACCTCTTTCTCCATACTTGCGAAGGGAAAAGGGATACTCTTAACCGCTTCTCCCCTCGCCATAAAACCACTGTTATCACAATGACCTATTTCTGGAAATCCATCAATGTTTTGATGGTAGCGACGATCTTCCACACCACAAAGTGCAATTCCATGAGAGCGATTTTTCTCAAGTAGTGAAACCATTTCTTCAAGGAAGTCTTGTTTGTAGATATTGTCGTCATCCAGAAAACAGACAAAATCAGAAATATCAAGATGCTTTAAAGCCCACCTCTGTAGTGGATTTGGTGTGCCATCAGGTTTGTTAAGTCCTGGCTCTTCAGCCCCAAGAGCACGGCTAAACCCAAAAGATGTTCGCTTGCTGTGAGCATAGTCACTTGGGAGAACTCCATCTCCAATAACATAATGATGCCAGTAAGGATAAGACTGTCTATCTATACTAGCGCAGGCATCCTCAAGAGATACTCTATTAAGTGTGACTGTAATAATACTAACTTTTGTTTTCATTATTTGTTAACCTTTGATTACCTAACAATAACCAATCAGATTTTGTAACTGAATAAAATAAAGTAGCCAATCGTTTCCCAATTTCAATGGGATTATATTGGACACGAACGAAGTTATAGCCAAGCTCTATTTCTTTGAGACTTGAACCATTGACAATTGCTTGTGCTATTTTAACAGGATCTCTTTCTGGAATAACAACATGTCCATAGCCGGGTGGGACTGTTTCAGAAAGAGCACCAACACCATGACTAATGACAAAAGTTTTACAAAGCAATGAATCAATGAGGCTAAGTCCAAAAGTTTCAGGAAACATTGACAGAAAAAGGCAACACTCCCCAGAAGAATAATATGAGTAGAGGTGATTTCGCGGAATCCATTCATGAAAAGTTACATTTTCATTCAAATCAAGTTCAGAAATCTTGGACTTGAGAAAACTAATAAAACGATATTCTTGGTCAACATCGAATTTACGAGACCTTGGTGGCTCTGGCACTAATAGATGGTACATTGGATCATATTTAATTAATTCTTTCAATACTTCCAATGCTTCTTCGTGTCCCTTTCCTGGCTCAGGGCGATGGGGAAATAAGATGTACCGTAATTTTGTATTATTTTGCCCCAGTAATTTATTAAACGATACCGAATCGGAATGAATACTAAGCTTAGGATCAAAAGGTGCAGGAACTACTTCAATGCATGGTGCTTTTCGTAAACTATGTATATGAGGAAGCCAATCTTCTATACTACGTCTACTAAAATTGGAAAGCAGAAGAAGCATATCCCAATTACCGTCAAACAAAGCTGAACATTCATCAGGATACACACATTGAGTGGTAAATGTTAGTATAATTGGCTGTTCAATTACCAGAGGAAATTTTCGGTCTACAGTCCACACCAGATCGATACCTTCTAAGAACTGAGCAATTACTTTGAGGTTTGATGCTTGGTCTTGTGGTGAAGGTTCAGTAATTGTCACTTCACTAAGTACGGGAAAAATCTCGATATGTGTGTTATCAACTATTCCTTTTGCGTCACAGTAAGGACAGAGAATCCGAAAATTAAAGCCCAGTTTGATTAGGGCTTGCATTTGCAACAATAAAAGCGTCTGAGCACCACCAGCAAGATGATGAGGATGAAATGGATAGTATAGAACTAATAGTATTTTCATTGGCAAATAAAAGCGTACTTTAAAAATCAGGAAGTATGAATTTGATAGGTAATTTTTTCGGATATAAAAAAATATTTGGGCGTGATAGATGCTCTCATTTATCACTTTATTATTGTACTAATGGCTGGGGAATTCTTTAGTGTAATTGCCCCTTTTTTGCCAACAAAAAAATGAAAAATAGCCTTTATTTTAATCAAGCTTTGCATAAATTTTTTCATTTTTACTTGGTCTGCTATATTTTTTAATTCTTCTATTAAAATCAAATTAATTGACATAAATGATTTTATTCCTTTGTAGTATTGGCTAACGAACAAGAGATGGTTACGAGTCATATAATAAAGTTTTCCTAATGATGTTTCACCCCCTAAAGACTGAGAAGCTTTGTGATAAACGATTGATCTGGGATCAACAACAACGTAATATCCAGCTTGTTTAGCTTTTAGACACCAATCAACATCTTCAAAGTAAATAAAATAGGTTTCATTAAAGTCACCAATTTCTTCAAATAAAGATTTTCTCGCTAGTAGAACACAACCAGGAACCCAATCTACTTTATATGAAGCATTTGGTACAGTAGATTGTGGCTCGTTGTAGTAAAGAGCAGTTACTATTCCATTCCTATCAATTGAACCACCCGATGTCCATGCAATAGATGGATTATCCCAATATAATATCATGGAACTAACAATCCCTACAGTTAACTCTTGTTCAGCAGTTTCAATAAGATACGTCAAAAATTTCGGACTTACTTCAGTATCATTATCTAAGAAAAGAATATAATCTGTTTGATTATCAGCATATTTTACACCAGCATTACGTCCTCCAGCACATCCATAATTACTTTTCTGCTTATAAACTTCAATAGTTGGATGAGCTTGCAAAATTGCATTTACTGAGTCATCTGAAGAATTATTGTCAATTACAATTATATGATAGTTAGGATAATTAATCTTCTTCAAGGAATTTAAGCATCCTATAGTATCATCTTTCTGATTCCAGTTAAGAATTATCACTAAAACTTTGGGTTGTTTTTTCATGGATTTCATTTGTATTGTAGTTAAATAAGCTTGATTTATAAAGAATCTTTTGAAGTTATCGTTAATATCTTGATATTATTCCAAATTTGAAGAACTATTCCAGCTAAAATACCTAACTCCATAGAAATTATCCCAACTAGACGACCTATAGAAAAAAAGTTTGGAGAAATAGGATGCCAGTATAAAACTCGATCGATCAGACTTCCAAGATGTGGACCAGATTCCCTATTTGCCTTATATTTAGCAACAAGTGAAACTGCCCATCTTGCACGTATATAATTTTGTCGGGCAAGTCTCAGTAACGAATTGCGATGTCGATAGGAGACAACTGCATCATTAGAGTAGGACAAAGTACCTCCATTTATTTGTAAACGCCAGCATATTTCAATATCCTCACAAGAATAATATTCTTCATCAAATCCTCTAAGAAGATCAAATTTATCTTTCCAAATTGCAAAGTTCCCACTAGGAGCATAATCAAGATAGTACCAAGCATTTGGCAAGCCTGACCGAGAAAGAGGAGTGCGCCATCTCTGAATTTTTGGGTCATTTAGACTAACCTCATCAATTCGTCCGCCTACAGCGTCGGCATGATAGGCGGAACAAACTATAGACAATATCCACCTCTGACAAACACGATCATCTGCATCACAGAAACACAGTAACTCGCCTTTAGCAATTTTTGCACCAGTATTTCGTGCATAAGCTGGACAATAAGTACCTACGGCAGAGACTATTTGAATATTTAGCTTATGTCTAAACGACTCAGCAATTTCTACTGTATTATCAGTTGATCCATTATCTACAACAATGACTTCCCAACCGCCGGGATACTCTTGCTGTACAAGGGCATCTAATTGAACAGCAATAAATGAAGAAGCGTTAAAGGCTGGAATGACTACAGTTACATATGGAAAGGAAGGACCGATTTTCAATATTTCTGACATAAGAAAATGTTTTAGAATTAAGAAAAGAAAACTTCCAAATGTTTGAACTGTCGGTAGAAATAGAAAAACAGACTACTGTGGTGACGGTTTCGTGTAGGAACGGTTGCCTGAGTGCTAGACAATTACCATTACTGCCGAAACTCTCTCCACTGAGGCAACCGCATCTATTCCCGACCTGAATCCTTGCGAGAAATTGGCTGAATGAGGGTGAGAGCCATACCACTTCATGGTAGTAGAGCCGATGAATCCGATTTTCAACATTATAAAGCAAGGGTAGCATATCTTCTGCCAAATTATTTTTCAAACTGCCTTGAATCAAGTGATACACTTCAGGTCGGGTAAACTACCTGATGTTGAGTTCTTAGAAGGCTGTTTATAATAGCGATCGCCCAAGTCTCAATCTCTTCACGACCTACTGCCTTTTGCTCCACTGTTCCCTTGACCCCGCTCACCCGCAACGTTAAGAAATACTCCCGACGGATGCAGTAATGCAGTATTTGTGGCAAAATTTTGCTTTGTTGGATCGATCGCATCAAAGAGGAAGGTAGAAAAATACGCGCCCTTACTTTCCAAGGGTGCAATACAAACATAAAGGCGATCGCCTCCTTCCGTAGCGGTGAAGCTGCCAATTGATTCAAACCTTGAATTGGTATAGCTTTTAGCACAGTGCTGCACGTAGTGTTTGGGGAAGTGCGGGATTAATTGGTCGCTCGGAGGGCGCTGCGAGCGAGGACAACCGACCGATAACCTCGCGTTTGGCAAGTGTTCGTGCTCAGCGAAACGGGATGCTCGCGATCTCCCCTTCTTTCCCCTCGACCCCGCTCAACCGCCTCGTTAAGAAAATCCCTGCCGACCGATGCAACAATGCAGTAGAGAGTGAGATAATGATGGGTGCAAGTGCGATTCGTTGAAACGTGAATCACGGTAAAAAGCCCGTACATAGCGTTTCCAGCCACAAGGCTGAACTCTCGGTCTGAGTGCGACTCGTTCGCAGCCTAATTCATAAGCTGCGGTGAGAACGTCAAGGTAACACCTTGAAATCTTATAACTGTTCCTTGGATGAGGGTGTAAGCCCCTCCCTTCAAGGTTAGAAGTGACTCCTTATCTGTCCACACCGAGGATAATCACCAGAGTGAAGCTGGAGACAGGGCACAACCAGAGCCGAAGCAGATTAAGCACACTGGCGCTAATAGGGGGATACTATGGTGAACTTAATGTGAAGCACCTAGAAAAACGTCTTAGAGAGAAGCGAGAATCTGTAAAATCTCGACTTTATCCTGAATAAAAACCCGCAGCGACTTCAGACATTAGCTGCATAACCAAGCCGCACAGCAAACTTTTAGAAGAGATTGAGAAAGTCGCGGTTTGACGGTGACACTAAGGAAAGGCTCCAAATGACGGTTACGGAAGGGTGCGTCCGTACTGGTCTTTGTCTACTGGTAGAAGTTTAACCGCTGTACCGCGCGGAAGAAGTGTGTTGAGGAGTGTGGCTGATTCATTCCCTCCCGGCTGATTCCCTGCAAGCCAGCAGCACGGTTATATTTTGCCCATTGCTGCTACGGATTGTGAGAGTGTTCCTGTCGCCTACGCTGACTACCTGGGCATTAATTTGATTGTTTGGCAACTGAGAAAGCTGAGCAGTAATTGCCGGGACGACTGGTGCAATGAACATCAATGACTAGACTCCGTTTAGTGTTTGCTAGGTGCTTAATTGCTGTCTTTGCTGCGGTGCTTGGGACTTCGGGCGATCGCGTGTTGATTCCGACTCTGTGCGAACCGGCTGCCCTCAAAGGGTTGTCGGAAGCGGTGGAATTAATTCGAGGGGAGCAAACAGGAGTGCCAATTGAGGTGTTACGGACTCGCTATAAGTCGCGCCTGCTGTTAACCCAAGAAGCTGACAGTTTGCTGGTTGAGGCTTCTGTGGAACTGGACTATCGGCTGCTGCATACGGTGATTCCTGACAACATTGCTGTGGCAGAATCCATTGCTCAGCAAAAGCCTGTCACCGCCTATGCTGCCAAGTCATCCGGTTCTTCATCTTATCGGTTTTTGGCCTCAGAGTGCAAAAAATTGTGGAGGTTGTCGTGAACAAACCTAAAAGTAAGATGGGGGGGATTGGAAAGCTGAGCCAGTTTTCGGGAATTAAGCAGTCACCGGCATCTGTAGATATGGAAGCTGATAGGGCACCGGCTCTTGACCCTCCGGTTGAAGCTGCGACTCTGGCTAATTCCAAGGAGAAACTGGTAGCGGTCAATTTCAAAATTACTCGCAACCAGCACGAATGGTTAGCAGATACAGCCAGACTTGTTAGGGACAACAACGCCCAAGCTGTGCCACCAGCAGAACGAGTGTATCCTCAGCATTTGATGGGCGTGGCGATTTCTCTGTTACAACAGGCTGATGTGGACTGGAGCCAAATCAAGAATGTTGAACAGTTGCGTAAACAGTTAAACCTATTAGACCTTTAAATTTTTTTAGGGGATCGCAATGGCAGAATGGTTTACCTTTCCTATGAAGGATGAGAAATTAAATACTGAAGGAACAGGCGCGAACAAATATTATGATTAAATTTTCAGCCAGTCCCAGAAAAGTTTGGGCAGTTGCAGAAGCAGAGCGTCTGGCCTACGGTTATTTATTTAATCCGACCTTCGCCACAGAAACCTCACTTATTGAACCCTTACCCCACCAGCGTATTGCAGTTTACAAACATTTACTGCAACATCAGCGACTGCGGTTTCTCCTTGCTGACGATGCCGGTGCTGGTAAAACCATTATGACAGGTCTCTACATTCGCGAAATGCTATCGCGTCGGTTAATTAACCGGGTTCTCATTGTATCACCGGCTGGCTTATTGGGAAACTGGCAACGGGAAATGAACAAATTATTTAGTCTGCCGTTTCGCATTGCCACTGGCAACGAAGCAAAATCTACTAATCCCTTTATTGGTGAAAATAGCAACCTTCTTATTGTTAGCGT
Organism: Microcoleus sp. T2B6; assembly: GCF_036700475.1. Taxonomy (NCBI): domain Bacteria; kingdom Bacillati; phylum Cyanobacteriota; class Cyanophyceae; order Oscillatoriales; family Microcoleaceae; genus Microcoleus; species Microcoleus sp. T2B6. The sequence goes on from NZ_JAUBOZ010000008.1 coordinate 88,422, forward strand.
TGATACTTTAGCAGGAGAGCGAATGTTTTCGCGTCTGCAAGAGTCGCCAGTAATTCCCTATGATTTAGTAATATTTGACGAAGCTCACAAACTCTCGGCCGATCGCGAACCAGACTTTTATATTCGCAAAACTAAACGCTACCAGCTGGCAGAAGCTTTGGTGGGAATTAACGATGATGAAAACTGCCAATTAGAATGGACTTGTCAGCATTTATTGTTACTGACAGCAACCCCTCATCAGGGGAAGGATTTTCCCTACTATTATTTGTGGCGGTTATTGGAGCCAGAAGTCTTGTCAACTTATGACGCTTTTAACACTTACCCTCCTGCTTCTCGTCAGCAACATTTTATGCGACGCACCAAAGAGGAAATGGTGCGTTTTGATGGCACTCTCATCTATCCGATGCGAATTTCAGACACTCTGAGTTACGAACTCACTCAAGGTGAAATTAGCGAACAAACTCTCTATGAAAAAACTACTCACTATATTGAAAATTACTATAACCGCGCTCAAATTTTAAATCGGTCTGCGGCTAAATTAGCAATGAGTGTATTTCAGCGACGGTTAGCAAGTTCGACTTATGCGCTACTTAAATCTTTTGAGCGACGTTTAGAAAAAATTGAGAAATTAATTAATGATATTCAGCGTGGTTCTCTTAATGAATTACGCGATTTACAACATAGGTTAGACCGCAATCTCCATGATATTTTAGAGGAAAAAACTGCCGATGAAGAAAGTAGTGAGGGAGGACTAGAAGAAAGCGAAATCAGTCAAAACCAGGCTTTAGGAGCCATCACTGTTATTTCTTTAGAAGACTTAGAGGTTGAACGCGAACGAGTTAAATATTTGCTCGATCTAGCAAATCGTATTAATGAATTGGCTGAAGAATCTAAATTTAAGAAGTTACAGGAGTTTTTGGATAACTCTCAATATCAAGATGAAAAAATTATAATTTTTACTGAACATCGCGATACTTTAGACTTTTTAACTGGCAGATTGGAAGGAATGGGGTATGCCGATCAAGTAGCTTGTCTTCACGGTGGGATGCTTTATATAGAAAGAGATGAACAGGTAGAATTTTTCCGCACACCAATAAAGGAGGGAGGAGCAAAATATTTAATTGCGACAGATGCGGCAGGAGAAGGAATTAATTTACAGTTTTGCTGGATAATGATTAATTATGATATTCCCTGGAATCCGGCCCGTTTAGAGCAACGTATGGGACGGATTCATCGGTTTGGTCAGCAACACGATCCGGTAATTATTATGAATTTAGTTGCTGGTAAAACTCGGGAAGGTCGAGTATTGAAAACGTTATTAGATAAGTTAGAACGCATTCGGAAAGAGTTGCGCTCTGATAAAGTTTTTGATGTAGTCGGGCGGATTTTTGAAGGAATTTCAATTAAACAATATATGGAAGCTGCCCTAACAGAAGAAGGGGCAGAACACGCAGCACAACAAATTGAGCAGAAATTAACCACTGAACAAGTAGCGCAGTTACAACAAGAAGCACAAAAATTATATGGAGAAGGGGGAGATGTACGAGCGCATCTTCCCGAACTGAATGAACAAATGGAACGGGAAAAACTGCGCCGTCTTTTACCCGGTTATGTTCGTCAGTTTTTGGAAAAGGTTGCGCCTCTAATTGGCATTGGTATTGAGGGAAATTTAGATGAATATTTTTCATTTAAACCTTTAGAAGCGGGAGCGCTAGATTGGTTTTGGAAGGTTTTAGAAACTTATCCAGAAGAATCGCGCCATCGTCTTACGGTTTATAAACCAGAAAATCGTGACAATGCTGTATTTTTACATCCCGGCGAACCAATATTTGATCGCTTACGCGAGTATCTCTGCGGGCGGTTTGCTGATGAAGCCCTAAAAGGTGCTGTTTTTGTCGATTCAAGGGCAACAGATCCTTATTTATTCCATTTGCTTTCTGTTTCAGTCATTCGGAAATCAGATGCTAATTATCCGCAATTATTACGCCAGAATGTTTTGGAAAATAGGCTGGTGGGAATCAAACAAATAGGTGATCAACTTATGGAGGTAGCACCGGAATATTTAACTTTATTGCGTGAAAGTCAAGAAATGTCTGCTGATTTAAGTGAGTTTGTTTTAAGTGCAGAAACTTCGGCAAATTGCGCTTTAAATTATGCGTGGGAGACGATCGGGCAATCTTTAGTAAGTCAACAGCGTCAGGCACTCACCCAACAATTACCTGATCGCCTGCGGTTTTTGCGGTGTGGGTACGACTATCAGGAATCAGAATTAGCGGCGAAACGGGTAAGACTGCGGGATAAGGCGAATGCTGGGGATAGTCGCGCTAAGGGAGAATTGACGAAGGTGAAAAACCGTCAGCGGCAGTTAGAAGCGATGCGATCGCACGCGATCGCCGCCTTGCAACGGGAACCAGAACTGATTACAGTGGGAGAGGTAGAATTTATCGCCCACGCCTTGGTAATTCCTTCTGCTGACCCCGAAGATAGAAAGCGACAGGATCTAGAAATCGAAGCGATCGCCGTACAAGTGGCGTGGGCCCATGAAGTAGCCAATGGAGCGACCGTGCAAGATGTCTCGACACCGGAACGCGCTAGGGCAGCAAATTTAACTGACTATCCAGGTTTTGACTTACTTTCGCGCTATCCTAACAGAGAACGACGATTAATTGAAGTTAAAGGGCGGGCTGACAGAGGAACGGTGGAGTTAACCGAAAATGAATGGATTTCGGCGTGTAATTTGCGGGAGAGTTATTGGTTGTATGTCGTGTTTAATTGTGCCAGTCCTCATCCGCAACTGTTACGCATTCAAGACCCGTTTGGTAGGTTAATTGGGAAGAAAAAAATTAGTGTGGTAATTAACGAATCAGAAATTTTAGAAGCGGCAGAATCTTTTTCCAATCCTTCACATTAAAAGCATTTGTTTCGTTCCGTTCGTAGTAAGCCCGTAAGCTAACTGTGCCTGATGGGGCTTTAGCCCCTATACAACCCTGAACCTTAAATTAGTGCAATGACTGACACCCCCCGCTTAATTGAAGTTGCCTTTCCCCTGCGTCAAGTTTCTCTTGATTCTGTGCATGAAAAAAATGTGCGGCATGGTCATATTTCCACGCTGCATATTTGGCCAGCGAGACGACCTTTGGCAGCTTGTCGAGCGGCATTAATTGCCACATTATTGCCCGATCCTGGCAATAAGGCAGAACGAGATGAAATTTTGTTGCGACTGGCGGGCACGATTAAGGAAACAACGGTTGAAAAGAAGTTAGCTAACGGCAAGGTTAAGCAAACTATTAAAGAGGAAACAGTCGGCGGAATTCTACATTGGGGGCAGGAATCGAGTGAGGATTTAGAGTGGTTTCGCCAGAAGATTCGGGAAGCTTATGGGGGGCGAGTACCAAAGGTTTTAGATCCGTTTGCCGGTGGCGGGGCGATTCCGTTGGAGGCAATGCGGTTGGGATGTGAGGTGACGGCGATCGATATTAATCCGGTGGCGTGGTTTATCCTCAAGTGTACCTTGGAATATCCGCAAAAATTGGCGGGTCAAAAGCTGCCTTTGCCTGATTTTGCCTTGGCAGATAAAGAGTTTATGGAGTCTTATTTTAAGGCGCAGGGGCTAAAGGGTGCTTCGCTAAAAAGACAATTAGAAAAGCTTAATTTAGATAAGGATAAGGAAAAAATTACCGGTTGGGATGAAGCAGCAGCCTATGTAGAATCTTCTGTTACCATAGAAGCAGATTTAGCTTGGCACGTTCGTGCTTGGGGGTTGTGGGTACTCAATCAAGCACGAAAAGATTTAGCTAATTTTTATCCGACTTATGCCGAAATTGAACCACTAAAAACCGGGAGAAAATCTTTCGTCGTAGGCACTGAAGTGCCTTTAGAAGATGGCGCTTCAGTGCTTACTACGAGCTTGAAAAAAGTGCTTTTATTGGAGGATGGCACGTTAGATTTAGTCAAACTTAATCAGGAATTTGATCAGGAGTATTTAGCTACTGCGACAAATCCGCGATGGATACCGAAACCAACGGTAGCTTATTTGTGGGCGAGAACTGTTAAGTGTAAAAGCTGTCGGGCGATCGCGCCTCTGCTAAAAACGCGCTGGTTGTGCAAGAAAGATAAAAAGCGCGTTTTGCTGACAATGGAACCAAATGCTGAGAAAAACGGCTTGGTGTTTGCTATAAAGAATGATGTGCCGATAGTGGGAGGAAATGAGGCTCAGAAGAAAGCGCACGATCTGAAAATTGGTGCGGGTACGATGTCGAAATCTGGGGCAACTTGTCCTTGCTGTAATTCGATTATGACGATGCAAGATATTCGTTTAGAAGGATGTGCGGGACAGTTAGGTGAAGTGATGACGGCGGTAGTGGTGGATGGGCAAAATGGGAAGGAGTATCGTTTGCCTACCTCTGAGGAATTTCAAGTAGCTGCTGAGGCTGAGAAGGAATTAGAAGGGGTGTTTTCTGAGATTCCTTTTGGGTTACCAGAGGAACCTACACCACTACCCGCAGGTTCAAAACAAAACTCATGTTCTCTAAGAATATATGGACTATTAGAATGGAAAGATATCTTTATATATCGTCAGCTTTTGGTACTAGGTACGTTTAGCAAGCATACTCGCAGTACGGCAAAACTAATAAAAACGAATAATTACTCTGGTGACTGGATAGAGGCTTTATTAGCTTATTTGTCGCTCGCAATAGATAGAGTAGCAAATCGTAGCAGTTGCCAGTGCATTTGGAATATAAAAAGCAGCGTAATTGAGCAAACATTTTCTCGATTTGCTCTCCCTATTCTTTGGGATTTTGCTGAAGCAAATCCTTTAGGAGGTGCCAGTGGAAACTATGCTGGAGAAATAGAGTGGATTTCCCTTGTTTGTTCCCACATTACACAAACAGCAGCCAGAAAGATCAATCCTAATGTAATTCTTCAATCATCCCAATCTATTTCTTTCGGTGATATAGATGTTATTATAACAGATCCACCCTATTACGATGCTATTTCTTACTCAGACTTAATGGATTTCTTCTATATTTGGATACGAAGAAGTATCTACGGAGTCTCTCAAGAAATTGACAGTGCTTTTAGAGAAAAGTTAGCTCCAAAATGGGATTATGATAAAAATGATGGTGAATTAATTGATAATCCCACTCGTTTTGATGGTAATAAAGAAAAAGCGAAAGCTATATATGAAGACGGAATGTTTAAAGTATTCCAATCTTGTTATAAATCATTGACACCAGAAGGACGCTTAGTTATTGTTTTTGCTCATAAACATCCTGACGCATGGGAAACCCTTGTTTCTGCTATTATCCGTGCTGGGTTTATTGTAGATGGAAGCTGGCCTATTCAAACAGAACGCTCTGGTAGAATGCGTGCGAATGCCTCAGCCGCCCTTTCCTCTTCAGTTTGGCTAGTCTGTAAAAAACGCCCCCAAACCGCCCGTCCCGGATGGGACAACAAAGTTCTCGACGAAATGCGTTCCAACATCACCGACAAACTGCGGCGCTTCTGGGATGATGGCATACGCGGGCCTGACTTCGTATGGGCAGCCACCGGCCCAGCAATGGAATCCTATAGTAAATATCCCGTTGTCAAAAAAGCCAACGACCCCGGAAAAGTCCTCACCGTCAGCGAATTTCTCAGCCAAGTTCGCCGCCTGGTTTTAGATTTCGTTGTCGGGCGTTTCCTCTCTGAAACAGGTGGTGATGAAAACGCCAGTGGTCTCGATGACATCACCACCTATTACCTGTTACATCGGCATGATTTTGGCATAGAAGAAGCCCCCATTGGCGCGTGCATTCTTTACGCGGTTTCCTGCGGACTTTCCGATAAAGATTTAGCCAGTCAATTCGATTTATTTGCAAGTTCTGCTAAATCTAAAACCGTAGAGGAAGAGGAAGACGAAGACGAAGACGAGGACGAAGACAGGGAAACTGACGATGGCGACACCGACACCGGCAAAGGTAGCAAAGTAAAACTTAAACCTTGGCAACAGCGCAAACGCAAATCAATGGGTTATGAAGGATACGGTACTCGTCCCATTCCTCTCATTGATAAAATTCACTGTATCATGCATCTATGGAAAGCCGGTGACGTAAGCAAAGTTGATGACTATGCCGATAGTCAAGGACTGCGCCGCAATGCTTTATTTAACCAAGTGTTGCAAGCATTAATCGAACTGGCAAAAGTGGGAAGCGACGAACGGGCGCTACTTGAAAGCATCAGCAATCACATCACCACATTAGGAGGTACAGATCAATTAAGTTTATTCTAGTTCGTAGTAGGGGCTTTAGCCCCTAAATATTAAAAGATGGCCACAAACATCGAAGAAGTTTTGGTTAATCTGGAAAAAAAGCTACTGAGATTTTAGGCGATCGCCAGAAACTATTGGTAGCAGAAAATGCTTGGCAAGAAACCGAAGTTTGGGTTCTAGCAGGTCAAGACTTACCAAAAGAGTATAACTGGCAAGAGATTCGCCAATAAATCCACCCTAAAGCAACCTACTTTTTACCCTTCGCCCAACAGCAAAATCTCTTAGCTACGCCGGGAGGAGGACGCAAGCTTCTAGCTGAAGAAGCGGCGCGACGGTATGACCGCATTTGGCAATTTTGCCCAGAAGATATAGTTAACTTAGAAACTCGCATCAACACTTGGATAGGAAAAAACCCATGACACCTTGGAAACCCTGGCATCAAGTCGTTCAATTGCGCGATGATCTCAAATCGGGAGAATTATCTCTCGCCATGTTTGCGGCTGACCTTTATGATGTAATGATGGGTCAAGCCAAACCCATTTACCAAAAACCAGATGAATTTTTTGCCCTCACTTATCCCACATTTGCCCTGCGCGAGTTAGCCAAAGATGTCGTATTGCGGTTAGCAGGGCAAAGTGAAAAAGCCATCCGCCAACTTGAACTAACTTATGGTGGTGGCAAAACTCACACTTTAATTACTCTTTACCACCTCGTCAACAACCCCGATAACCTGCCAAACTTGCCTGCCGTTGACGAATTTATCACCCACATTGGCATCGCGCCCCCTAAAACTCGCGTTGCCGCCCTCACCTTTGATAAACTCGATGCCGAAAAAGGCATGGAAGTGCAAAGTCCCGATGGCGAGAAACGCTGGTTAAAGCAGCCTTGGAGTGTTTTAGCTTTTCAACTCGCTGGAATTGAAGGGTTAAAGTTAATTAGCGCTGACAATACTGATACCGAACGAGAAAGCGCCCCCGCCGAGAATTTATGGAGTAACTTGCTCAAAATTCCGGCATCTGAAGGATTGGGAACTTTAATCCTCATTGATGAAGTGTTGATGTACGTTAGAGAAAAAGTCGCTTTGGATGAAAAATGGCGCACCCGGTTAGTCAACTTTTTCCAATATCTTCTGCAAGCAGTTACGAAAAGCGATCGCGCCTGTATCGTGGCCTCCCTTCTGGCCTCCGATCCTAATAAAAACGATACCTTTGGACGAGAACTGACCCTAGAAATTGCTAATATTTTTCAACGTCAAGAAGAAGAAAAAATACAACCTGTTGGCAAAGATGACGTGGCGGAAGTGTTACGCCGTCGATTATTTAAACCTGATTCTATTCAAGATAGAACGGCATTTAAACCCCAAGCCGTTGCAGCCTTAAAAGGAATTGCCGCCCTCGACGAACAAACCAATAAAGCACGGCACTTAGCTGAACAAAGGTTCGTACAAAACTATCCCTTTCATCCAGACTTAACCGAAATTTTTTACAGTAAATGGACGGGATTAGAAAAATTTCAACGCACACGGGGCGTGTTGCGAACCTTTACCCTCGCCCTCCGCGATGCCGAAAAGTGGGATACATCTCCTCTCATTGGTGCGAATGTATTTATTGGCGACCCTACCCAAGCTTCTCTCTCCGACGGGGCGCAAGAACTCACCAATATTGCCACCACTGAGGAATATGAAGGCAAGCGCCAGGACTGGAATAATATTATTGAAGGCGAATTAGCAAAGGCGCGAGAGTTGCAAGCGGAAACCAATTTAAAACACCGGGAAATCGAACAAGCGGTTTTTGCCACATTTTTGCACTCGCAACCGATCGGCCAAAAAGCTTTAACGCGGGAGTTACTTTTGCTTTTAGGTCACACCAACCCTGACAAAATCGAATTAGAAAAAGCTTTGATCCGGTGGGTAAATGTCTCTTGGTTTCTCGACGAAGAGATGCTTCAAGATATTGAAAGTGGGCAAAATCAACTGCCAAAATTTTGGCGATTGGGGTCAAAAGCAAATCTCAAACAAATGCACCATGAGGCCTGCAAGCATCGCGTTTCTAATGCTTTTGTTGAGAGAAGTTTAGAAGACGAAATAAAAAAATGCAAGAACCTCATCGCCGGTGCCAAAGGAACAGGCATACAGACGCATTTACTACCAAAATCTCCCAGCGATATCAAAGATGACGGCCAATTTCATTACGCAGTTCTCGACCCGCAAGCCACATCTACATCTGGCAACCCCAGCGCTTACGCCGCCAAATTCATTACCGAAACTGGCTCCAATGCCCCTCGCGCCAAAAATCGTAATGTCATAGTCCTTGCCGTACCAGATCGCAGTGGGTTAGACGTGGCGCGATCGTGCATTCGTAATTACCTCGGTTGGATGGAAGTGCAAGACCAACTGAAAAACCAAGACATGGATATCAACCGCAAACAATTGCTAGAGTCAAACCTCAAAGATTCCAAAAACAAAATTCCAGAAGCAGTAGAACAAGCTTACTGCATTGTGGTAACTGTTTCTGATAAAGATGAAATCCAAGCCTTTAAAGTGCAAGTAGGGAACGGCGAACCGTTATTTAACGTAATTAAAGCTGACTCCAAATCTCGCATTCAGGAAACCGCTATTACCGCCGAAGCCATTCTCCCCGGTGGCGCTTACGACCTCTGGCGGGAAGGCGAACCCTCGCGACGCTTCAATGACTTGGTAGGTGCATTTTCCCAACGTCCGGCGCTACCGAAAATGCTGAAAACGGAATCGATTCGCGATACGCTGATTGATGGCTGCGTGGAAGGAATTTTTGTCTTACAGTATATGCGAGGCGATCGCTCGTTTAAAACTTTCTGGCGCACACGCCCAGATGAAGTTGCCCTAAAAGAACCCAGTTTAGAAGCGGTTTTACCCGAATTTGCCGAACTTAGTGAATTAGATGCCTCGGTATTAGAACCCAACCGACTCCAGCACTTGTGGACGGGAAATATTCTCACCCTTGGCGACGTTTATCAATATTTTTCGGGCAGTCATACAATAGAAATTCCCAAAGAAGGCTATTCAGAATATGTAGCCATACCCAAAACTGAACAGAGTATTATTGACGCCGCGATCACGGAAGCTGTCAAAAGCGGTAAATTGTGCTTAATCGCAGAAAATACCTGCCTGCTGGAGGAAGACATTCCCACCGGCTTACTAACAGAAACCGCCCAACTACAACCGCCTCCTCAACCCATTTCAATTAACGATATTTTACCCGAAAATCTACCCGCAGCGTGGCAAGACGGACAAACCAATGCTGGGGCGATCGCCCAGCTTCTATCTCACGCAAAAGGACATCCTCTGCCTTGGAAAATTGTTGCAAATGCGATCGAAGGCATCTTGCGAACCGGACGCATTGCTTATGCACCCAATTCCGCCCACCTGCCTTGTCCCTATGCTGATGCCGCAACAGTTTTATTGCAACTTCCGCAGCCTGCTGTGTCACCGTCTTCAGAACCCATTCCAGATATCGCCTCTACCTCAATAACGTCCCTCACAGTACCAACTAACCCAGCACCATCAGCTTACAAAGTTGTTACAACTGCATCAACTGACACCCACAAAAACAGCGTAAAGGCGTTAGCGCAACTGTCCATTTCTGAAATTCAAGAGTTGTCTGACAAACTCACTGAAATTAAGCAGGCGGCTGTTGGGATGAACTTAAAATTCGAGTTTCACATCGAACTTAGTGGAGACTCGCCTCCTTACGATGAAGTAATCGGACAAATCAATGAAATCTTGCACAAGATTTCTGACAAATTAACCCTGCAATAGCTGAAGGTCAGAGTTAATACAAATTCCGTCCGAGCGATTCAAAGAATTAATCGCTATCTGTAAGGAGACTGACCGTTGCTTGACCTAGAAATAGCAAAGCTGTCACTAGCCACAAAGTAGCACTTAACCCTTTTATGTCACTTTAGACAGAGGAAAAATATAAATCAGGGTGAGACAGGAATATAAAAATTGAGGAAGTAAGCCTATCAACGATAGATTGAAGTTTAGCAAACCCTAAAGATAATTGAGGAATAGGAAAGACTGTAAGCCAAGGCTGAATTAAGTTAAATAGGGTAAAAGGTTTGACGGGGTGACAACCCCGTCAAAAGCCTTACCTGTATCGGATCTGCGTAACTTGAGCTAAAAAAAGAGGAGATCAAAATTTTTAATCAGCCCCATCTATCAATAATGTTACCTCAATTTTACCAAAGTCACCTGTCCAAGCAACTTAAACCGACAGAATACGCTGAGCTTTTAAATTGAGCCATTCTTCATCGGACATTTCTTGGGGCTAATAGCTCTCGGTCTACAAAAAATGCTCTCAGCGGCATCACTTCACCTCAAACGCAGCGCTTGTATCCTTAACCAAACATATCAATAAACCAGAGTGCGATCGCCCTCTCCTAACTTGCCAATTCTTCACCCGCCGCATTAAGAAATACCCCCGACGGATGCAGTAATGCAGTAAGTGCTGCAAATTCTTGCTTTGTCGGGTCGATCGCGCATTAGAGCAAGACAGAAAGAAACGGACAAACCAATACTCACCCAAGCTGACGGGAGTAAATATCGGCAACATCTACGCTGGTGGCAGAATCAGAGAAGCCTGCTAGGTAGAGGCAAATGCCAATAATGCGCGCTCGTCCAGCTCCTCTTTGAGATAGATACCAAAATCACCGCTGCGAGAAAAACACAGCGCCAAAACCAAAGCCATCAAACAGAGCCTGAACCCAGAATTGTTAACCGAAACAACGAAGATAATTGATAATTAATAATGTCTTTCGCTAAGTTAGGCGATGTTAGACAGGCTATGCCTGCAATTGCTGTCTGACCTTAGAATCACCGTGGCTTCAGTCCGGTGAGTATGTCAAAAGATACTATTCGTCATGCTGGCGGTGTGACTCGCGCTGCGGATATTATCGAACAAGCGGTTTCTACGGGTCAGTCTGTTAAAGCTGGCGTTCGCTAACCCCAAAAAACTTTATGTACACCAAATTCTCTTCATCTCCCAGCTATTCCCATCCTAAAAGATCCGTCGCATTAATAAGAAATACCCGTCTACCGGTGCAGTAATGCAGTATTTGCGGCAAACTTTCTGGTGTCAGGTCGGGTATACACCAAAATGAAAATAGAGGGACATGGGCAGGCGAAAATCCTCACCCAAGCGGAAATCGAACAGTTGTTCAACGACGGTTTGCAGAGCGATCGCGATCGCGCCCTCTTCGGAATTTGCCTCTATGCCGCCTGCCGAGTTGCCGAAGCGTGCAGCTTGAAAGTCATCGATGTTTTCACCCCGGCGGGTGTCATCCGCTCCGAAATGATTATCCGCAAAGGCAACACCAAAGGCAAACTCGGCACCCGCACTATCCCGATCATTCAAGATTTGAGGCTGCTGTTAGAAACTTACGAACATCCCTCACACCCCTACCTGTTCCCCAGCCGCCACCTCAACCACCACTGGAAGCACATGAACCCAGAAGCCGCCTCTCACCTGTTCCAAGAAGCCTGCGAAAAAGTTGGCATCATCGGCGCTTCCACCCACAGCCTCAGAAGGTCGGCACTCACTCAGATGAGCAACGCCGGGATTCCGCTGCGGATTATTCAAGAAATCAGCGGCCACCGCAACTTAGAACAATTGCAGAAATACTTAGAAGTGCGGCCCGACCAAGTAAGGGGAGCCGTCTCTGCACTCTCTACCCTTTCCTACGTCAGGAAAGCCACTTATCCTGATTCAGCTCCCCCAACCCCACAAAATCCGTTGCCCAGAGAGCAACTGTCACAAGCCCCATCCGACGACGCGGCCCAAGAAATTCCCGACTGGTGACGGGCAATTTTAGATTTTAGATTTTAGATTTTGGATTGACAGCCGCGCATCAAGAGCATCGAGTGCCGATCGCTTTCTTTCCCAAGGCAGAAGCCCTAACCCCTAGATTTGTTGTTACAATTCTCGTAGCGAAGCGGGGCGTAAGCCATCGTGTGGAGCAGGTGCATCTACAAAACCGGCTCAAAGGAGAATTGTTGACAATGTGGCTTAAATTTGGTGTTGCTCTCAGCGGCGAACTGACGAGCATTGATGAGGTTGTGCGCGGAAAAACTAACCTCGCTTGTCTCTACTGCGGTGGCGGACTCACAGCAAAAAAGGGTGCGGTGAAAGAACATCACTTCGCCCACACCGGGGAAACTTGCAAGCCCGTGTCACAGCGGATTAAAACCAAAGCGTTTCCCTCGCTTCCCCTCTACGAGCATTTCAACGTGCAACTTAAGGGAGAGGAATTGGAGCAATTGAAAGTGCTGTGGAAAGAGTACGGTGCACAGGATTACGCCATTCCCAAAGACTTGGTAAATTTTCGATGGCAGTTGAAAGGATTGCTAGAGTCGGAGGGCGATCGCTCTTATCAGTTTACTAACCTCGGTAAAATCCCCGTTGGCGCACTTCCCCTGGTGTTGTTCAACAAAGTCCAAGAACCTTTGTTGTTGTCGGAGTTGGTGAAGTTAGAGCGCTCTGTAGAGGTGGCTGAAGCTGCGGGGTTATCTTGTTTTGATGAACGGCGGGCTGATTTGCTGATTTATCGATCGCAGCTTCGTCGGATTTTGGTGAACTCGCTCTATTTCCTGGAAGTCAAAGCGGACGGTCACTGCTTCTATAAAATTGGCATTACAACTCGTCAGATTGAAGAGAGGATAGCCGAAGTGCAGCGAGATGTGAGAGGGCATTACTCGGATGTAGTTGTTAATTTGCTGGGACTTTGGGAGAGCCGGGGGAATGTGGAACTGTACTTCAAACACCGATACAAAGCGTTTAATTACCGCATCGGGAAACTGACGGAGTATTTTGCGTTTCCGAACGTCAAGGCGGTGCTGAATGATTTGTACGGGATGGAAGCAAAAGTGTTGAGTGATGTTGAGTCGGATGCGATCGGCTTGTGCGATCGCCTCTGACTAAACCCCGCAGCAGTTACGCATCGTCACCGAACTATAAGGGCTTGTGGCAGGTTCATCAAACTGGATAAGGTTAGCAATCACTACAAGATTTGGAGCTACTTTACAAGCGTCTAAGCCTTCAATATAGCGAATCAAGTTCCAGTCTACCTTATTAATAAAACCTGTTCGGGTTTCTCGCAACTTGATAACTAATGTAGTTTTCTTGGACGCTCCGCGACATAAAAATTATTTTGGTTTGCACGCGGGGATATGGTTAAAGCTATACTCCGTAACAATATCGAGTTTTTTATCGATTAGAGGCGTAGCAATCGTCAATGAATGGAGCGAAGCGCTTTGCCTCAATACTATTGAGTTAAGGCTCAAAATTTCGCATCATCCGTCAGACTGTCACTCTTAAGTGAAGCATATTGAAGTATGGAACAGCTTATCCGTAACTAAACAGCGTTAAACTGTAGTTTACCTCAGAAGCCCAAAAATCAACACTTTCTCCGAGCACTCCCCATAAATAAGCATCTATGCCTACTTTCTCCGCTAACCCCGACAACTTTGGCGAATTGCTGCAAATGGTTAAAGATGGACACGAGATCGCTTTGACAGGAGGGGAATATAAGGGGCCATTTACCATTGAACGAGCGATTTTGCTTCGGGGGGAGGGAGAAAACAGCGTCATTTTTGCCACTGACGAACCTGCCTTAAAAATCACAGTTCCCGGAGTGAAACTGGAAAACTTGACCGTTCAGCGGACTGTCGGTGGCAATACGGGAGAAGTTGCGATCGCAGCCGCAGTAAATACCGCGCCAGTTTTAGATAGAGTAAGATGTCTAGGAACCGCTCCCCACGTCCAGTGGCTAGGAGTAAGCTGGGACATTCCCGCCGCCGTCTACTTTGGGGAAATCCAAACCGACCGACACTTGGAACGAACCGAACAACTCCAACTTGGCAGCGACTGCACAGTTTCCTGCTCCCAGCCTTGGTTACAAGTACAGCAGCCTTACCTTTGTTGCGGCTTGCAGAAACTAAATATTATCGTCAATTCCAAAGATATTCCAGCCGGAACTAACCTATTTGGCTCTATTGTTTTGCAAGCATCTAGCCACAACATCTCGATAGAAATTTCTGCAATTGTTACAGCACCTCAAATAAGTAATAATCCATCCCCTCTCTCATCACAAATCGCAACAACACCTCTCAATGATCATGAGGAAAATTGGGGATATCGGTTTTTAGGGAATCAGGCGATCGATTACCTAATCCGTGAAATGGAAGGTAAAGATGCTCTGGAAAAGTATCCAGAATTTAGCGATCGCCGCGATCGTGCCGAAGACTTGCTATCTGATATTTTAGGAGACGAACCCAGGCTTTTCTATGTCCGCCGCAAAGGGCCAGGAGAAGAAACGGGAGAAGAAAAATGGGAACTAGCGATCGCCACAGATATCGAAGCAGCAAAGTTACCAGAAATCCTTGAAAAACGGCAAAAAACCTTAAGTTTATTAGCTCTTGTCACCGAAGGCAGAGCCGATGGCTTGCGCTTACTTTCTGCTCGTTTAGTTTCCCCAGAGCGAGGACATAGTGATGGTTTTTCCGTTCTTTTCTCCCTAAGTCTACACCTAAATCACCAATCGCGGAGGGGAGTGCCAACTTCAGCTTTAAATCGCATGAAAACTGTTCCCTTTTGTGGGGATTGCGTGCCGACAGAAGAACAGTTAAAAGGTTGGAAAGCCTTTTTAAAGATTGAAGAGCGAATTGCTAAGACGCGAGAATTTTTCGTACCTTTTTATGGTCATAACTACGGCTCTGCTACCCGTAAAATCACTTTTGAGATTACTGTATATGAGGCAAAACTAGACAAATCATCAGGAATTTTTCTCAAACAGGATGACTTCTGGACAAGAGCAGCTAAGGCTAGAAATGAGGATATAAAACTTGTAGTTCGAGTCGAAGAAATTCGTGAAGAAGATGATAACAAATCAGAGATAGAATCTGTCCCGCAGCCGGCAAAGTGGAATGCAATTTTATTAGGCTCGATAGAAGAGATTGACAGAGCAAAGGGATTTATCCGGGTGAGACTGGATTCTGAGTTAGTAGAAAAAATAGGAGAAGGACACTATCAGTTACCGAAAACAGGCTTTTTGTCTTTCGAGGCGGCGGGAGATTTAACTCAAATTAAGCGACAGAAAAAAGCTTTAGATGATTTGCAAATGGGAATTGCTCAGAATCCCTATGTAGGAGAGTTTTTCTTTGATGCTTCTAAGGCAAGACCCTTGCAAGCAACTGTTAAACTGAAGCCAGAGGATTTGTTACTATCTGGGGCTAATGATGACCAAGTTGCAGCAGTAGAAGCTGTGTTATGTGCACCCGATTTAGTGCTAATCCAAGGGCCACCAGGAACGGGGAAAACAACAGTCATCGCTGAAATTTCCTATCAAGTTGCCCTGCGGGGTGGGAGGACTTTAATTGCTTCTCAAGCGAATTTAGCTGTTGATAATGCGTTGAGTCGCTTAATTCATAGTCCTGTTATTCGCGCTTTGCGAAAGGGTCGTGCGGAGCGAGTGGAAGAGGAAGGGTTGCCATTTTTGGAAGATAAAGTAATTGGTAATTGGCTGAAAAATACGGCTGATGATTGTGAGAAGCGATTAGTTAAACAGCGGGAAAATATAGAGTTTTTTCGGGAATTGTTAGTAGAATCTGCGCGATTTTATGCCTATTTGGGAGAAGAGGAAAATTTACAAATAAGTCAAGAGAAGTTGCGATCGCGCAAGGTAGAGTTAGAGGAAACTTGTAGAGTGCAGGAAGGTGTCTATCAAGAAGCGGAAGCTAAACAACGCGAAATTGTTGAATATCTCCTTCCTGGTTTGGAATTGCTAATATCTCAATCTTCAATTAATTGGGAAGATGTAGCAGTCAGTAATTTATTGACAGCAGCTCTAAAACTCTGCGACAGTACCAAAGACCTTAGATTGGGGTATCTTTCTGAAGAAAGCTTCAAGGTAAAAGTTGAAAGAGCGGTTACTCTAGCTACCAAAATAAATCTTCAAATTCCTCACGATTTACGGCTTAATCATTTTCGTTTAGCGGCTTGGTTAAATAATCATCAATATCTTCCACAAATTCAAATGTCATTGTCTCATTTCCGAGATGCGATGTCATCCCTTAGAGAAGCCGAGCAAGCTGCACAAGTGTTCCGTGAGAAGTCAGCCTCCGTTCAACTTTTGGAAACAAACTATCAGCAAAGTCTTACCAACCAGAAAAACCTACAACAAAGCCTCAATAGTTGGCAAAACCGACAATCAAGAATTGTTGCACTCAGAACTAAAATAGACCAGTGGAAATCCACCGCTTATGATAGCGTTTATGTAGCGATGAAGCAATGTGTAGAAACTAATCGAGCCTTTACAGATAATCTGATTCAACTACCGCTCGATGTGGTGTCATTTGTAAATGCTACTCCTGCGCCTTGGCGATCGCATTTTGATAGGTGTAAGTCAAAACTTGCTAATTTAAGCAAAAGTGAAGCCAAGCAAAATTCTCTTGTTGAGCCTCAACTGGACGTAGTAGCCAAAGAAGTTATCAGCGGTATTGCTGTTAGTGCGCGAAACTGGCTGAACCAACAACAGGAATTAGAAGACAACCGAAAGAACTCTGTTTTAAAAGCCTTAAAAAACTGGGAATCTACAGCTTATGATAGCGTGTATGAGGAATTAAAAAAATGTTTAGAAGAGAGGCGGAGATTTACAGATAACCTGATTAAATTGCCACCTAATTTGCTGGCAATTGTCCCTACACAACCTCAGCCTTGGCGTTCTAACCTCGATAGGTGTCGCTCGAAAATTGCTAATTTAATTGCCAAACAAAGTGAAGTGCAAATTCCCAATTTTGATGCGGAATTAAGTCCCATTGCAACCGAAGTGATTGATGGTATTGCTGCCAGTATATCTCAATGGCTGAAGCAGAATCAACCGGAAGCTGAAAAACAACTCCAGCAGCTAAAACTACAGCTTAAGGAACAGCAGCCAGTGACAACAAAGCAACAGCAGGCAATAGCAAATGCTAAAAAGGAATTAGAGGCTCTTCAGCGTGAATCTGAAGCCAAGTCACAAAGAGCGATACAAGTCTTAGCAAAATTGAGCAAGGAGTCAGGTATTCCCGCAAACTTACGCATTTTAGCTATGCGGTATCACTCCTTTCAGTTTTTTTCACAAGCGCTCGCTAACACACCTGTATCAGAATTTTTGGAACGAGCAAAGCCGTGGGAAAATCAGATCAGTCAGCTTGAACAATTAATCTCCTCACTCGCTCCATTATTAGGAGTACAAGAAACAAAAGAGACTCTTACAACCATTCAAGCAAGCTTACAAAAGGCGGTTAGTAATGCCTTAAATCAACTTCGAGAATATCAAAATCAGCTTCAGCAAATGGACGTTCAACTGCAACAGCTCCAACAACAGCAACTACCACCAACTTTAATTTCTGAACGAAAATGGTGGGAGTCAGCATGGCAAAGTATCCCCGATCGCCTTAAACCACCAATTTCTGTCAACGGATTATTTGATTTGAACTTCTTACGCATAGTAAAAACGCAATTCGATGCTTGGCATCAAGAACTAACTCAAGAAGAATCCCAGCTCAAAGGCTATGAGAACCTAACTCATGATTGGATAGCCAAACTCCGTAACCCCTCCGAACAAGATCAGAGTGAATTGAGGCAAGTGTACATCGACAATGCCAACGTCATCGGTATTACTTGCAGCCAAGTAGCAGGTTACGGTTTCAAAGAATTTACTAATTTCGATGTAGTCATCATTGACGAAGTGAGCAAATGTACGCCTCCAGAAATTCTGATACCTGCACTCAAAGGTAAAAAATTAGTATTGATTGGTGACTACCGCCAATTACCGCCAATGCTACATGAAAAGAGTTTAGAGGAAATCGCGACAGAAATGGGAAGCGAACCGGATGATATTAGCTTTCTGGAAGAATCTCTCTTTAAGAAACAATTTGAAGCTGCACCAGAAAGCATCAAGCGACGGCTGACTATTCAGTATCGGATGCACCCCTACATTATGGGAGCGATTAATCAATTTTACGACCATAGCCTGCGTTGTGGGATTATTGAGCCTGAGAAGGTGCGATCGCACAATTTAGCAGGCGACATCATCCGATCTGAACATCACCTGCTCTGGGTAAAAATGCCGCAAGAACAGAGTTTTCAAGAGCAGTTAGAGGGAACTTCAAGGTATAATCTTAAGGAAGTCGAGGTGATTGACATTCTCTGCGAACAAATGGAGGATGTGTGGAGCCTGAAAGTTGCGGAAGGAGAACCCAAAAAAGAAATTGGCATCATTACCTTTTATGGTGCTCAATTGAGGCGAATTGAAGAAATGCTTAGCGATCGCAAATTTCCCTCACTTTCCATTAGAACGGGTACTGTTGACAGATTTCAGGGCATGGAACGAGCAGTTATTATTGTCAGCATGGTGAGGAACAACCCTAATGGAGATATTGGTTTTGCTAAAAAGCCAGAACGGGTAAACGTCGCCTTTTCCCGCGCTCAAGAATTGCTGGTAGTTGTGGGATGCCATTCACTTTTTACACAGCATAAAGGTAAAGTTGGAAGTATGTATTCAGAAATAGCAAATATTGTACGCCGAAATGGAGGACTGATTGATGTTTCTAGTATCCTCTCCTAAACCAATTGACCCCCAATTACAGGATTTTGTTCAACAAATAGAAAAGCAAAGTCCGGCTGGCATATCAGTGCTGGCTGGTCGTCAATTCCGCTATCCTTTAGAGCAAATATCAGTAGAAGTTACTATTAGCGAACCTCGCAAATTTAACATTCTGGAAGAATTTATTCTCCGCGCTGGTATGGAGAGTGAATTGATACCCACTGAAAATGAACTAGCAGCAGCATTAGGTCTTGATCCCGTATTTGTGCAAAATACTGCTAAGACTCTGCGGAGTTTAGAAACTTTAGCTTGGACATCGGATGCCAAAATTATTCTAACCCCTCAAGGTCGGCAATTTTATCTGGAAGGTTCTGTGCCGCAACCACCACAAACAAAGCAAATTTATGCGATCGCTGACCCCTTGCAAGGAAATCTATTTTTTGTATTTTCCCCTGTAGAGGCAGTAGAAATTGACCTACCAAAATTTGGTGATTTTATCACCCTGGAAAATCGGTGTCAAGAAATGTCTGAGTTAGGACTTGAGGAACTCCAACGAATTATTCAGGGTTCTGGTTTAGGCTTGCACGTTCCTGAAGATGGGAAAATCATTACTGCTGCTTTTTTCACCAAGGAGAGCCAAACTATCTGGCAATCTGTTTCAATTTTTGTTATTTTTGATGCGCTTGAAGATGCCATTAAGTTGCAAATGAGACGAGGAAAACAAATTTTACATTATGCCTCTGATTTACTTGACATTTTCCAAAGTGAAGGAAAAGTTTCTTTACAAACTTTGTTATATTTGAGTGATGAAACGATTGCTGCGGAGCGTGAACAACTCCTCAATCAACGAAATAAAGAAGTTGAAGACAGAATTAAGAAAATTGAACAGCAGGCGATTGAAACTGTTAAAGAATTGAGGGAAACTGGAAAACAAGTTCCGCCGAAGGGAAGTCAGGAAAAAGACCAGGTAATTTTACTGCGAGATATTCAAATTCGCCAATCTTTTTTAGAAACTTTGAGAGGAGGAAATCATCAAGTCTTAATTTATTCTCCTTGGGTAAGCCAGGAAGTGGTAGATAATGAGTTTATCCAATTACTCCAAAATTTAGCTAATAGGGGAGTATGGGTTTTAATTGGTCACGGTATTTCTCGGAGACAAGAGAATGAAAGCAGACCCATACCGCCACAAGTTGAGCAAAAGCTAAGAGAAATTAAAACGCGGGAAGGTTTGTCAGCAGTGCAGGTATTTTGGCTGGGAAATTCTCATGCGAAGGAAGTTGTTGTAGATCGGGAAGTTCACTTGTGCGGTTCTCACAATTGGCTATCTTATCGGGGCGATAAGCTACCACGCGGTGAGACGGTTTATAAGGTTACGGCTACTGATAAAGTTGAGGAAGCTTATGATTTTCTAGCAGTTCGGTTTAAGGATCATGCTCAAAAATCATGGGAGTTAGCGGTGAAAAATCGGAATGCTAATTTAGCGGAAACATCGCTTTGCACTTGGGGAGCGTTGGGAATGGAGGAAATGGCATTAAACGAATTGCAACTCGCTAATTGGTTAGAACTTTATCCGGTGTGGCTAAATGTGGTTCGTCAGGGGTTAAGAGCGAAAAAGATATCCCCGGATTCACCTTATTTGGCAACAGGAATTTCAATGGTGAGTCAATTTTCGGAGGCAGACCCTAATCTTGAGTTATTGCAGTCGAGTTTGCGTCAAGTTATGGGTGCGATCTCCGCCTTAAATCGCCACCAAGCTTTGAGGCTATTAAATGAACATTGGTCACAATTCCGTCGCCTGAACATTGCAGACTCGGCGTTAGTAAAGCCTGATGATTTTATTTTAAAATATGTTGTTAAAGAACTCGATCGCCCTCAAAAAACATCAGGTAAAAAAGCATCTCTTAAAAAAAAGAGGAGTAAGCAAGGTTGAAAAAGTTACAGCATTTATTATTAGTTGCTGCCCGACCATAAGAATGAAAGCTGCTGCTATTGAGATTTCATCTATTTTTGGTACTTCTGCGAAGGTAACTTTAACACTCACACCTCTCTCTTTGTGATTAATTTCATCTAAATAGCCAGCAGATTGATTTATCTGGTACTTGGACACAGGTCACGGCCAGTTGGCGGTTTATGGCGCGCTTGTAGCTCTCTTCTTCAGAAATCCGTTGTAAGGTGGTGGGATGGCGGAAATATACCACACCGCAGACACCATCTATGCTCGTGCTATCCCCGGCACAAGGTCTTTCTCCGCGCCCTTGTAATCCCCACGTCATTTTTGTTTGCCTGCCATCGAACCAGCGCAAAGTCCTTCCTCCGCCTCCAGTCCAAGAAACCGACTCATAGATGCAGGTTTGTTTAACTTCTATCTTGTCTTGGCGAAGCAACCAACAGGAAACAGATGCTCCCTCAATTCTCCCTGCGCGTGCAGGTGTGGCAACAATACCCAGTGCTAGAATCGGTAGGAAAACCGACAAAGTTTTCAAGTTTTTATTCACGGTTAACATATTCGGAAATAAGGGGAGTGTCAGGCTTGGCGAGTTCTCTTGTCACCACGACCAATCTATTACCAAACTTGTTGCCGATCGCCACCGATACGCCAATTTTTGGAGAAACCGAACCAAACCCAACACCAACCATGCCCCCAATCTCGAAGAGTGCGGTCGCTACACTTTATATGCACGCAACCCGAGCCCCCATTGCATCGGCTTGCCTAACTAATTATTTCGCGTGTTCCAATCAAGGTCGTGTTGCGGGGTTTGTACGAAACGAGGCCCAAAGTGCGAGCGTGATTTTGAATCGGATGCGAAAGGCGATCGAGATGGAAGATGAGGTGAGTCAAAATTGAGAGAGCAGCGGGTTAGATAAGTGCCCAGAAGGCGCAGCCATCGTTCCCAAGTACAAACATTAACCATTACACCGTAATTTAAAAACCAAAAATCTCTTGTAGTATGCTACACTACACTAATTACTCAGCAAACAAATATATGTTATCCAGCAACTATTTACAGAATCCAAAGCTTTACGAAGGACACCAACCTAATGAGCCGATACTGTTGTATGAAGGTGCGGCAGAAATTGTTCAGGAAAGTAATGTTATCGAGGGAGAAGCAACTGTAAAGTTTGCATGGTTTCCCGCACCACATACCAAATTTGAATTTATTTATGCAAATCAAACAGACTTAGAATCTGGGCAAGTGACTCTCAACCTGACAGAAATGGGAGTCATAACAGAACCCTACCCTTTGAAAATCACAAGTAACGGCAATCGCAGCCGAATTGAGATTGCTGGATTTTTTAATAAGCCAGTTATTATTGGCACGAAAGTAAAAATAAAATCCTTGCTCTTTCATTTAACTAATATTCCGTTTTTTACCGCCCATGCTTGTTCTCAACGGGAAGACGACACCGACTGGGATTGGGATTTAGACACTTGGTTTGGGCAGTTTGTTTACAAAACCGATCGGTGGCGGATAGTGCTGGTAACAATGAACAGCGCACCAGATACGAAAGAACTGCTTGAAGAACAAGGAGGTTATGCCTTCACCCATGCCTGCAAATTGGAACGAACTGACAAAAACCTGTTTAGCCTGGACGAAGCCAACGAACTGTTAGAAGCATTTTCCGAATATCTTTCTTTCGCACGAGGAATAAGAGTCGCTCCCATATTTTTGACTGGTTATGATGAAGCAGGAAAGCAGGTCTGGGAAGAGTGGTTCACTCTGGTCGAAGCAGACCCTTGGCAAAATGGCTGTATCTGGTTTGACATTGATTCTACAGAAGTAGTTGATATATTCCCAGGGTTTATGCGCCGCTGGGAAAATGACAACTGGCGAGAGCTAGTGCAAGAGTCAATTCACTGGTATTTAGAAAGCAACAAAAAAGCGGGTGGCATAAATGGTTCAATTGTTTTAGAGCAAACAGCTTTGGAAAGGTTAGCGTGGGTGTTTTTGGTAGAAGAAAAGAGGAGCATCAGCGCGCATGGATTTGAAAAAATTCCAGCCGCCGATCAAATTAGATTGTTGCTTTCGCAACTGGGGATTGACTCGTCAATACACCACCGTTGGACTGATTTGGTTCAGCAGTCAAAGGAATACAACTGGGTTGATGGGCCGCAGGCAATTACCGAATTGCGAAACGCCATAGTTCATCCCAGAAGCAAAGAGCGCAGGAAGGCAAGCCGCATTTCTGACAGTACCAGATATCAAGCGTGGCAATTGGGCCTTAATTACCTGGAACAAGTTTTGTTGAAGCTCTTTGATTATCCCTGGCAACTCGATTGGGAGGACAGCGAATGAGCGAGGAATCTTGCGATAACACGGCTTACCCCTTCAAAGTAGTGGTTCAGCCTTTCCCCAAGCAACATACTAAGTTAGCCGCTCAGTTAACAGCCGTTTTATCATGATGTCGGCTCAATAACCCAGTGAAAATGATGAAAGAAGACACCATCGAAATTGTTGGTTTTCACGCACATATTTACTTTGACAATGATAGCCGCGATGCCGCAGAGCACGTGCGCGAAGGATTGGCTCAATTTGAGGTGCAGTTAGGGCGCTGGCACGACAAACCCATCGGGCCCCACCCCCAAGCGATGTATCAAGTTGCGTTTTTACCCCCGCAGTTTGGCAAAGTCGTTCCTTGGTTGATGCTCCACCGCGAGGGGTTAGATATTCTCGTCCATCCCGAAACAGGCGACGATCTGGCAGACCACACCCTACATTCTCTGTGGCTGGGAGAAAAACTAGAGCTGAATGTCGAAGTTCTGCGACCTAGGACAGCCAGCACCAGCGGGTGAGCTCACGCTCCGTAAAAAGTAGCAGTTCCTTTGTCATCACCGTGAACTCCGATGCCCGATCTCTGGTTGCCGACACCCGATCGATTTGGATGCAGTGCAGTGCCGTAGACTTTAGATGGGGTGCTGGCGTTTTGATTCCAATAATGGGGTGCTGGCGTTTTGATTCCAATAATTCAGTCTCTACCGGGTGTTTCTTAACCTTTATTTACCTCATGTCCTCGGAAAGCCGTTATCTCGGCTATACGGCGAAGAATGTTCCTCAACCTTGGGAACAGGCTATCTCTCTGCTGTTTGGTATTATTGAAACTTAGATTTGGTAAGGCTTGGGTGGTTTATCTTGCACTTTTTTACACATGTTTTGGCTCAATGCCTATATGTAGTAGCGAGTTTAATTAGTCTTGTCCAGCCCTATCAAGTAATTCCTCCATCCCGTATACACCCAATCTCAAAAAACGGTCTTGTAGGTTAATAGCACGCTGGATTAGTTGTGGATCATTGGTTTCATCTGCTTCCCGTAAAATTTCGTTTAATGCTGAAATTAATGGTTGCGTTTCCCATAGTTGACTTGCATCTATCGTTGTTTCTAATTTTTGGGCTAATGCCTCAGTTAATTCCAGTACAGATAACGAATTTCGACATGATTCATAACCTAACCATTCAAGAAAGCCCTGAAAATCAAACTCACTTGTGGATCCTGGAAGTGCTTTAATAAAAGCAAAAGCAAACTCATGCGGAATTAAAGTTATTTTATTGTCTTTAAAACATTTATCTATTTCTCTAATAATGTTATCAGATAAATTTTCATGTTCTAAAACAGCAAATAGTCCAGAGATACATTTGGATGTATGTTCTTGTAAGCTTAAATTAGCCGTAAATACTTTAGTTACTCCCAGCAATGCGGCATGACTATTGTTTTTTTTCAATGCTTCAAATAATTCTGACAGACTGATATGTCCAGCCAAGCTGGCTAATGTAGAAATTCGTCCCCAAATACCGCTAGATTCTTCCATTCCTTCGTGCAAAAGACGATTTAAGTACGGCGCCACTCGGTCAAAATTGTTTTGATACTGATAATACAAACACCTGTCTGTATATTTCCATAGATGGGATTGCGGTTCTTTAAAAACATCCGCTAACAGTTGCCATCCCAAATCAGGCTTTTTGTACATTAGGAAAGGAAGACGTTGAAGAACAGGAATACGGACATAAATTGCTGTATCGCCTGCAACGTTACGCAGTAGTAACAACAGCAATTCAGGGACAGGCTGTTCTTTTTCTAATAATCGATTGCAGAGCGTTATTGCGCTTTGTGCTGCAACACCATGTATCGAATTAAAAGCGGCGGAAACGATATCTTGGTTATTTGCTCTGATGTCTCTATCGCTCGAATATTTCGCGTATAGCCAAAATAGCAATAATGATAAGCGTTCGGCTGACTCAGAATCAATTAATACCTCACAGCAAGCTTCTAAGGCTTTACTAACTATCCTACCATTCTCCCAAATAATCCAATAGCGTTCCAGCCAATTGAGCAAAGTAGCTGCGAGTGTTTCTTGTTCGGGAAGGGGTTCTATCGGTTCCGATTGCTGTGCTGGTCTTAAGTTACCAACACGATAACGCAGATGAAGCGCGACTCCCTCTACAATATTGTCTACATAATCTTTGTGCAGATTTTCTTCGATAAAACGGGTAAATAAAACTACGAAACGTCCAGGGTTTAAGGAGCAAGCATCGCGCAGTACGCTTTTAACCTCACTAAATCCACCCAACCTATCTACTGTATCAAAATCAAATCCGTTTTGGCTTCGATGTATTTGGTAATAACGCAGTAACTGAAAGATGCCTCGATCTGATAGCTTGAGCAAGTCTTGTGGAGATAGCGGTGGTCCTACAAATCCACCCCAACTATAAATGTTAGGTTCAGGACGGGTGTCGCCAAAATATTTTTCTCCATTATCAATAAATTCCTGAAATTTTTCGATTCGGAAGTAGGATGGAATTGAAAGGCATAAATAGAATAGATCGTCGTACACCTCAAAAGAATATTCTTTTTCATATTCCTTTCGCTCTGACACAAGCAACAAAATCATTGTTTGATTAGCTTCTCGCGCTGATTGTGAGAGTTTGGGGTAAGCCATGTGCATTAGTTTACTTAGTTCGTCACTTAAATCACTATGGCGAAAAAGTTGCTCATCTTGTAACAGGCTTTCTATTCCACAAATAGAGCAGGAATCACAAATATTTTCTTGATAAGCTTCAATGAGAAAGTAACGTATAGCTAATTCTTGAAAGTTTTGCAACCGAGATTCATTTTCCCGCCACCAAGCGTTGTTTTGGCGAACGCGATGTTTAAGCGCCTTCTCCACAACATCAAGTAAGACGTTAAGGTCATCACAAGGAAGGATGTCATTACTACTGTGTCTTCCTACCCATGATGTATCGTGTAAAAAATGGCTCCCTCTACCTTCTCTATATCTCGTAGCGCTCCAAGATTCCAATTCACCTAAAACTAAATCAAATAATATATCGGACTGACAAAGGCGTACTTCTAGAAAGTCATCTTTGTGGAAATTATGAGGCCTACAACGCAGTTTCCCTAAATTACAATTATCTACATCTTCGGTTGAAATATTTTTGGTAATGTACCTCCACAACAAGTCATCTCCAGAATTTGTTGCTTGCACCCATTGACTAAGATATTTGCCAAGCCGGGTATCTTTAGCATTAACATTTTCAATTAGCTGTTCCAGTATTTCACGGATACCATCAGTATTCCAAGCTTCAAAATTGTTTAACCTAAAGCTAATGGTATTTGCGACATTTTGCTCATTCGCCCATGGTATCTTGATTGCTTCGCTCCAAAATGCCACGACTTCTACAGGGTATACATTCATCCACACATTCAGATGCCGAACAAACTCAAGCAACCAAGTTTCCCGTTCTGTTGTTAATAGAACTTCAGGAAACCACTGCTTCGTGAGAATATCGAACCAAGCTCGATTTTTTACTCGCCACAACAAACGTCGAAATAAATCTGGGAAGTTTTGGAAAATTCTACGCAGCAATCGCCAATCTTCATCCACGGGTGATATTTCGGAAAAGGATTCGCAAATAAGACGCTTAACATGATAAGCAATTCCCTCATGGGACAACACCTCCCACACCTGTCGCCTAAATATGTCGGGTTGAGAAGCACGCAGATAAAAGAAAAATGCTCGAACTGCGGGACGGATAAAAGGTAGCTGAGGATGAACGAGAATAAATTGCGCTAAAGTTTGGTTTTTAGCTAACGCAGCTCGGACGGTAATACATTCTAGTAAAGTTTGATGACTGAATTCCAAAAGACTAGGCGAATTTTCTAGCAGCACCTCCTGACTGATCAACTGCCTGACAATATCTTCGCTGGTTCCAAAAGATATTTTACTGCACAACTTCGTTTTCGGTCGCTGCTGCATTAACTTTTCAGCCATATTTTGCAATGCAACAATAGCATCAGTACCAAGCGTTTGTTTTTTGACTACGACTTCCTCAAGAAAACTGTTGTACAGTTCGTAAGCAGATGCAGGTTGCAACTGAACACCAAGTTTTGCCAGTTTCTCGTAAATCCGCAAGTTTTGAGGTATTTGCAACAAGACCCGCAGTTCAGGGGTTATATTGGAAATATCAACATTCCAGTTGATTAAGAAAGGTTTAACTTCATCATCAAAATCAAGTGGTTGTAAGTTGACTTTATGTTGCCAAGAACGACCTCGAAGTAAAGGGTCATACTCTAAGTCAAAAATGCGGCAAGCTGTAATAATAGTTACTCCCTTTATTTTTTCAAGACGGTCGATAATTCTCAGAAAAACCTTGAGGGCATCATGCTGACGACTTAGCGACAAAACATCTAGGGAATCAATTATCACGACAGTTGGACGAAATTTTGTCAGACGAGCACATTGACCCACAATATCTTCGGGTAAGCCATTCGCTACTAAGTTGTGTTCGCTTTCGGCATTTGTAAACTGGTCTCCTTTAATAAATAAAAGTCCCCAAGCTGACTCTTTATCGCGCTCAATGTAATCTACAAGGTCGAGTAACAAGCAAGTTTTACCGCTACCGGGACGGTCTGTGAGTAGAATGCTTCGACTTCCCTGCTCAATTAATTCGATTAGTTTTGGTAACTCGGAACGGGGAATAGGTTTACCGTCTATGGTTCGCAACCAATTTCGCCCAATACTTGAAGCTTGTTTGAATTCTGCAAGGATTTCTGCCTCAGTACGTTTTGGTGTTGGACTTAATCCGTGTCTGGCTAATTCAGCCAATACATCTGACTGGGTGATAATATATTTTGTATCTCTTAAATGGGTTTCGTGACTTTGCAGATAACGCTCTAGTATGGGCTTCGCAACGTTAGCTTTTGGTATGAGTCGTTCGAGGTCTAATAGATTTTGACGATCCCAGTCATCGAACTCGTGAGTTGAGCCAAAGCTTATTTTCCGAACCAGAGAATAGGTAATCTCTTCTGAACGCCCTAAAATTTTTGCAAGTTTTTCTAGGGATTCCAACTGATTTTTAGGTGCATCCCGATGAAAAGCCGAGTATTCAGGAAAGTATCCGCAATCCTCAACTAGCTTTTTCAACTCGCTAAATGGAGAACGCGAATAAAACCTAACTTCAGAGTTTTCTCGCGATTCCAGTTGGTCTCTAGCCTTACATAATTCTTTCTTTAACTCTGCATCTGAGAATGACCAAGCTTCATGCTGAGGTTGATTTTTTTTGGCTTGGATAAAACAAGCATAACCATTTTTGTAGAGAACAACAATATCATCTACAGTTACTGAAGAATATTCCCCTGGTATCCCTGTTGAATTAACTTGAATGCTTTCGATAGTATCGTCTTCTAAAAGTCGAATCAACCAGTGCAGCGCTACACGCAGTTGATATTCATCTCCAAGGCTAGACCTTCTTCCTGCAATGCTCATACTTATTTCAATTCAATCTTTTTACAAAAACCTACTGCGTCTTGTACGAGTGTAATTTTTATTCTACAACTCAGAGTTTTTTTCGGCGATGTAGCACAGGCGAGAGCGCTGCTTCGGAATGTCGATCGCGCTCCCCAGGCATTCTATTGAGGTGAGTAACGCAGCAGTGCAGTAAACCGTACTTGCTGGGTTCGGTAGTCCGCTAACTAAATTCTTTGCTCAGAAGTATAATTGATTAATTAGTCAACGCCAACTAATATCCGGTCATTATAATTTATTTGAACTAACAGATGACAGTTAAAGCTATTTCTGCCACCATCCTTTTAGCTGCAATTCCGCTGATTGTTTATCAGCTTCCCGATGGCGGCTACAAAGTCGATGCGATTGGAGTTATGGGTGCGGTGGACAAGCAAAAACAATCGCTGACCCGGTTCATCACTGGGAAATCGCCTTTAGCTCTACCTTTCAAGAGATACAATTTTACGCAAGCCCAAAGCATTCCAGTGGAAGGTAACGCTCAATTAATCAAGCCTATTCCCATTGCATTAGCTACGGCATACTGGCTCAATGAAGCAACCAAAGGCAACGTGAAAGCTCGAGCTTTAGTTCAAGCCAGCATGGCAGAATCTATCGAACGGCGGGCTGATGCAGCATTCAGCATCAAGCGTACTGAACCAGAGTACAACTTGCGGTTTGGTAAATTCGTTGATTCGGTTATGTTGGAGAACCGAAAAGAGGTTATCGAACGGCGGCTTCCGGGTGACGATTTGTACTTGCCAGATGGGATTAACTAACCAGAAGTGCGATCGTTCCTACAGCTACGCTAGTTTATTGAATTTGTTCATTTTATCCTCAAAGTACCTTGAATGTTTGACCCTACAAAGCCCAACGATATTCTCAAACTCGAAGACCTAGATTTATCAGAGTTTCTGCCGAATGCCGAAGATGACCGACACGAGTACAAGAGCAGTGCCATTAAACATGATAAAGAACTCGGCGATAAAATTGCCAAAGCTGCTTCGGGGTTTTGGAACAGCGGGGGTGGATTGTTTGTTGTCGGAGTAGATGGGAACGGTCAGCCTGACGGAGGAATATCTCTGAGCGTGGGGCGGCAGTCGCGACGGGATTGGATCGATCGGGTAATTTCACAGGTGACACCTAAATCTGCTTATGCGGTACATAGTATTGAAGACAATGGCTGCGGTTGTAATATTGAACCGGGAAAGGGTGTATTTCTAATTGGCTTTGGTGAAAGCGAAATAGGCCCGCACATGGCTAACGACCACCGTTACTACATTAGGGCTGGAGCGCATACTCTTCCGGCAAATCACTTTATTGTCGAAGCTATTCACGCTCGGCGGGGATTGAGAACACCTTTACTCAGCCATCTTGTCCGCGTGAAGCCGGGAAATAGTGGAGTTATTCAACTCGGTATCGTTGTCTTGAATGCCGCCGCTGCAATTAATGTTTCTATTAAAATTGACGCGCCATCAAAAATACTACATTCAAATTTTGAGGAAAAACTTTCTCTACAGATTCCTATTATTTGCGAGAAATTTCCTTTGTTTTTTGATATTTATGAATATGAAAATACATTCGGCAGGCAGAAAATATTGCCTCCATTCGAGATCAACTTAACTTATTCGGATATGGCAAACCGCACGTATCAACAAAGTTTTGAAGTTGATATCGCTCGTCAATTAGGACCAAATATCATTTGGGGCAATGGATATGACCGCATTGAGAAAGAACTTAGAAACATCGCCAGCGCTATCGAAAAATAGCAATTCTTTTTTTTCAGGCTACCAGATTCTGGGAGAAACTAAACCCAGACCAAAACCCCAACACGCCATGCTCAAACTTCCCGATTGCGTAGGCTCCATCCGGGGCGGAGCCATCGCTGCCTCCTCGATCGGGAAGCAATCCCCGCTTAGTCTGTACCGTCCGAAATCCTCCACTTTATCCCGAATTATCTAATGAATCAAAAAATCTCTGAAATATACGAACAAATTGCCCAACTTATAGCTAGCTTGCCCAGCGATCGCCTCCTACAGCAAGCTAAGACACCAGCTCAGATAGAGGAATGGCACAAAGCAAGACAAACCCAGATTCTTTTGGCTGAGTGCTGGAAATCTAAGTGGCTTGTTCAGGACTATTACCCGCTTGAGGAAGCTGTAAAACGGCAAGAGATTTCTCAACGAAAAGCTGAGTTAATGAACTGCTGCGTTAATGAGTACAAAGCTCGGTGGGAGCTTTGCGAAGTTGCCGAAAAATATGTCAAAAGACGCCACGCACTTCTCCAAATCTGGACGGGTTATGTGGAGCATTTTTCCAAGCCATTAGCCCATTTTTGGTACAAATTTTTTCACCAAGCTAGCCTGAGACAATATCCATTTCAATCAGCCTATGATTTATTTGCAGAGACTTTAAAAGAAGATGCGGACAGTTCTTTCTCTGTCTGTCTGGAACCTTACTACGAGGTTCCGATGAAAAAGTGGAGGCAAGTGGGTAAGCAGTACACTAAACTTCTGGCTCGATCCGAGTTTGATGGCATTTACCCAGAACTTAAGAAGGCAGAGGAGCAGAGATTAAAAACAAGCTTAGTTTGGCACACAGTTGGTTTTTCTTGGATTGGGATGGTTCTGTGGACGTGCCAAATGGAGGCCAAAAATGACCCATTGCTCGGCAAGCAATTGGTCGCCTACAACAAATCGCTGTCGGAAGTAATGAGTTTAGGAGTGTCAGCTAGCCGCAATTTGCACGGCTGGGCGTGGCACAAAGGGGAATTGCTTTGCACGGATAAGGCAGGCGGCATTTACCGCAAAGCTTAACAAAACTTCAAATCTGGATCGCATTTCATCCGACACCGGGGCTGAGTACCTAGATTGGGAAGGTAAATCATTAGCATTAATGAGCGGTCTACCTTATGTTCGACATTCCCATCGCTATCACCGTATCAATTCTTCTTGGTGTTTTCATTGGTATAGCCAAGCTTCGGCAAGATATAGTAATGCTTTTAGGGGGCTTGGCTGCTTTCGGTATCTATTACTTTCTGTTTCTGCATAACATTTTACTAGGCATTTTCAAGCAGGTGACATTGGGTCGTTAGACAATGAAGGTGTCTTGGCTGTTTTGAATTACTGCTTGGGAGAATTTGTTAGCTAGCTGTGGGTAACGCCCCGCTTGTGGAGGCGCTAATGCGGGACTCCCACTCCCGCAGCTAGCTATATCAAAACTTTGTTTTTAAGAAGGGGATTATGCGCTCGCCCTCATGAGCGCGAGCGATGGCTATGGGAAAGCAGCTCACGCCCGCTCTGCACCTCCTTACACTCCTACACATCACCCGCACCGCATTGTGGGTACGGTTGGCAACACCGCCGATCCTTCCCCCGACGCTCACACGCCAGCAGGCGAGGCAAGCTCATGGCGTTGCCACAGCATTTTCGGTTTCTAGGAATAGCTTGGTACGGTTTTCTTCAATGCCGATTAATTCTGATTGTTTCGCACTAATTCTGGCAAATACGACCAACCCAGTAGGGTTTTCCTGACTGTTCCTCCCACTTAGAAAGCGGCATCATAATAACTGTAAGCAACGAGCTTAAACCCAAATTTTCGTTATAAAGTCTTACCAATCTTTGAGGTGACAGATTATGTTGATGCGCTACTGGCAACCCTTCACGGAAATTGAAACCATCCGCCAGCAACTCGATAAAGTTTTTGACGGACGGGCAACAGCGAGAGATAACTCAGAAGCCGCTTGGATGCCAGCTCTGGAATTGGCTGATGCTGGGGACAACTTCGTATTAAAAGCGCAACTGCCTGGAATTGACCCCAAAGACATTGACGTTCAAGTCACCCGCGAAGCAATTTCTATCTCTGGCGAGCGCCGCTACGAAAACACAGAAGAAAAACCCCGCTACGTCCGCTCAGAATTCCGCTACGGCAAATTCCACCGGACGCTTCCCTTGCCCGCACGCATTCAAAACGACTCCGTGCAAGCTGAATGCAAAGATGGCATTCTAACGCTAACCCTGCCCAAAGTGACGGAAGCTCGCAATAAAGTCGTCAAGATTAACTTGGCCGAAATTGCTGGAGCTTCCACGAATCCCGCTTTGGAACAGGCTAACCAATAACGATGGGGCAAGCGTGTTTAGTGGTGAACTCAGTACCCTGAAAGCTGTGCTGAATTGATTGAGGTCAATTTTCCTTTCATTGAGCCTGATTGGATTTATCTAACAGCAACGGAACTGGAAAAGCTGATACCGGGAGCGACCATTGCTCTCGGTATTCTTTATTTGGGAAAGCCGAACGAAAAACCTACAGATATCGTGCATCGGCGCTGATTCCGGTTAATCTGCCAAAATATTTCACGCTTGGCGATCGCATCCCATCACCGGCTCATATGAGCTAAAGTAGCACAGCTAGACATACCCTGCCAGCTCAAGCGCGATAGTTAAAGCGTCTCAACCAGGTGATACATCAATTCCGAAAGCAGCCGCCCGATTTGATGTGAGTAAAGCATCTGTCCAACAACTGATGATTTTCTACTTTTCTATCAGAAATGGTGGCTGATGGAGACTCGCTGGGGCATGGCGATATGTAATAACTAGCACACTTATGGCGTGGGGCTGGCAGGGGGTAAGAGCGGTCGATAGCGAATGGGCATGGGCTTGCGGATAGGGGGATTCATGCGACTGTACTCAATCCCATCATTGCTGCTGGCAATTTCTTGCTTACCATATTCATCCTGTTCCAGCAGCTCCCAACGGGAGCACCTCTAGTTTCCAATTGAACTCTACCCAACCATGTCGCCCCGGTTCTTCCCGCCCTTGTCCGTCAACTAGCAAATGCACAAAGTAAAGTTGATTGGTTGGCTCAAGACCACCAAGAAACCAGTTATCGTCAATCTCCGCCTTGACGTTAGCTTCATCCAATTGAATGCCAACTTGTGAAAACGTAGCCATCGCCATTTGCCTTAAAGTTGCCTGATCCATTTCCTTTGCCTCCTGATTAAGAGATGCCGTGAGCAGCACTCAGGCTGTGAACTTCCTCACCCCTAACATTACTAAAAACCCAAACCAAAACCCCAACCCGCCCTGTCCTGCCCTTGCCTCCCCGAATGCGATATCTTTTAGACCTAGATGAGGCGGTATTCTGAGTAATGGCAACAAAATATCTCGCCATACTAGAGAGAGATGAGCGTTTACAATTATTATGCCTAAACCAAAGAGGTATCCCGATAATTGGTCTGAGATTGCGCTATCAATCAAGGAAAATGCGGGGTGGCGCTGCGCTAAGTGCCGCCAACAGTGCCTCAGACCCGGTAAACAAAGCGGTTTAACTAAATCCGAACGGTGTGCTTTGACTTTGACGGTGCACCACCGCAATCGGATACCAGAGGACAATCGTCTCGAAAACTTAGTCGCCCTGTGTACTGCGTGCCATCTTTCGTACCACAATAGGGGTCAGTCTAACGTATCACCTGGGCAGTTATCTCTGTTCCCTGATGATGGTATTGATTGGGAGCTCATCGCTTCTTTTGAGGAATAGGGACGGGACAATTGATTTGAGCCGAATCCGCTGCCATCCGCTTCATTAATTTGAGAGCGGCTAGGCAATCTCAAGAGAGCTCGGTGGTTTCCATTGAGGGGAAAATACTGATAATCTTTATAATATTTGATAACTTTCAGGTTCGCGCCCTTAAAAAGATGAAGAGGCGTGTCTATTGACCGCCTCATAACATCTTTGAAGAATCACCTCGGCTTCAATCAGGGAAGTAAATCAATCTAGGTGTTGGTCAATTAGGGCAATCAGTTGAGCGATCGCCTTCTGTTCTTCTAAGAGCAATTCCTTAAGCTGGCGCATCTGCTCCTGATTCGGCGGACGGTGTACCAAATCATCAACGAAGTCAAGCAAAGGAGACTTTCTAAAAGGTCTACTCAAAGCAGCTTCATCTCGCAAGCGCTTGGTTCGCTCTAGCTTTGACCGTTGCAATCGGTTTTTCTCCTGACGGCGTGCGATAAGTCCATCAAGTCTTTGACATTCGTTTCCAGTCTTCTTCATCTCCATATATCTCTTTCACTTGTTGTTTCAACTCGGTTATCTGCTCGGTAAGACTTGCCACCTGGTCTTCAATAACGTCTGTTTTATCCTCCTGGATTTCCAGAGAAATTTCCACAGATTCGACATATTCTGTTAACTTTTGTATTGGATCGGGCTGGGGCGTGTCGCCGTTAGGGGTGTCACCGTTAAGCCCGTTGCCGTTGGTCATAGTCATTCCTCACTGGTGTCTGATAGAAGAAACTGGCGATCGCTTTTGATACAGTTGAAACTATCGCCAGCATTGCGACAAAGTTGTTACTAAGTTGTTACCAAGTTTTATACCAATTAGTTAGTTGGACTCAATGGGATTCGCTTGGTAATAATGCTCATGAATTCACCCTCACTGGGAGCAGGCATCAAAAAACTCCACTCGCTGATATGAGCGAACTGTAGCTTGTAAAGCCAGCGAATCGTGTATGTTACCCCGTAGCTCGATCCAAAAACCATTACCCTTACCCGTTCACAGCCATCAGATTGAGCTGGTAAACTGTTCAGACCAGGAATAATCGACGGTAAAGTATCGTCTGGACTAGGCACAAAATCCAGATTTTGTGAATAAACTACTTGCGGCCTGAAACTTGGTGTCCTTGCCAGCCTAATATCAAAGTTTGTTCTCATCATTTGAGCCTCCTACTCGTTCTAGGGGATTAGTCGCGTGGAAGATGTTCTAGATATTCTGCGTGGCGTAATTAGTTCTAGGTTGGACAAGTGGCGCATCAAAAAAAACTCAACCCACTAACGTGACTAAAAGAGAAATTTTAGATGGCATCTATCAACTCAAGAATTAATCGTCCCTCCCGTCGCCTGGAGAGGGTGCAGCTTCCGATGAAGCCAACAGGGAACCGGAGAACAAGCGAATTAGGCGCAGCGCTTCGGGTTCAGAGAGCCAAACATCCAAGTGTTCCAAGGAATCTTCAAACAAATTCGATAGTTCGCATTCAAAGAGCGCTTGAAGCACCGTCGATGAATAGTGTTGGGCGTAGGTTATCGCTTCAATCAGGGCAAGCTTTTGGATGCGGTTGCAAGCGGTCAGCAGCGATTGCCAACAAGTGTGGAGTTGGCGGCGGGAGAATTGGTCGGCTATTGCTTCTACTAAGGCGATCGCTTCCGATTCACTTGGCAAGAAATCGAAATCTTGGGGCCATTTATCGCCAAAATATTCAACAGTACCGCACTCTTTAATGGAGCGGGTGAGCGTGTCCCTTTGGCGCAGCGAATAAACGGTCGCTTCCATCAAAACCCAAAGAGCGGGTTCTGCCATCGCGTCCACGGATGCCAACAGCGAAGGGTACAAAGAAGCACTCGTCACTCCTGGCGTTGCTGCAGCAGCGGACACCTTAACCGTTAGCGGTATCGGTATTTGTGTCATGATTGAAAAACCTCATTAATGTGAGTGCCACACCCCGCCCCATTCGATTTCCAGTCATAGGGGGCGGGGTTTGGTTTTGGGTTTTTGACGCTAACAAAGCTTAGTGAAGCAACCACATCGGAAGTACAGATAACTGTTTTATGCTTCTGCTTGGTTTGCAGTCGTTCGTGGGTGTATGATAACTCATATGGGATGTTTAATGCAAACATCCCGTATGCACTTATTGACCCATTAAGCAAAAAACGAGCTTTAACGGGTAGTCTGGGATATATAAAGTAATTGCATTAGATATCCCAGTGACCGAGCGAAAAACTACAGAACCAGTACCCACCTTGAAAGTCACATTTCCTTCAAGAACGCTTCGAGAGCGGTTCAAGGCTATTTGTGCGTTGAACGGAAAAAATATGAATGAAGTGCTTATCGATTTGGTCAAACAGTACATAGAACAGAATCAGCGGAACGATCGCCCTGAAAGTGAAAGCGACCGGAAATCATAGGGCCGATCGCATACCTAAATGTCTACCAACTGAAAATGTTATGAGCCAAACCCAAACCATACCCCAAACAATCACGTTTGATGAGTTCGCAGCCTGGTATCCAGAGAACTCTATTCGCCGCTACGAACTGCACCACGGAGCAATTGTTGAAATGCCTTTAGGAACTGGCCGCCATTCCCGCGTTACAGGGTTTACCTGGGACGAAATCAGCGCAGAAATCAGGCGGCTGAAATTGCCTTGCTTTATCCCCGGTGACTGCCTGCTCAAACCCGTCCGCAACGAGGCGGGCTATCAGCCAGACGTAGTTGTCCTAGATGAAGTGGCTCTCGCCAACGAACCGCGCTGGGATAGGGAATCCATCATCACGATGGGGTCTTCGGTACGGCTGGCTGTAGAGGTCGTCAGCACGAACTGGCGGGACGATTACCATCTCAAATTCGCCGACTACGAAGAAATGGGCATCCCCGAATACTGGATTGCGGACTACCTCGGTTTGGGCGGCCGCAAGTTCATCGGCACTCCCAAACAACCCACACTGTCAGTTTGCCAGTTGGTTGACGGCGAGTATCAAATCAGCCAGTTTCGGGGAGATGACCGAGTTGAGTCGCTGGCTTTCCCGGAATTGAACTTGACTGCCGAGTTGATTTTTCGAGCCGGTCTGCCCTTAACCGAGCCGAGCTAGAAGGACTGGGGGGCGATCTGGCAAATAGGTTCGATTACAGTCGATGGTTTTATGGTGCCAGACGGCTCGTATCGGATGAGCCAAACCCAAGTCGCCGAAGCAGCGGGCTCTCAAACGGCGCAACGTGTCCGATTTTTAACGCTCAAACGCCGGCGAAAGCTTGCTGGGCGAAGGTTACACGGGTACGATTTTTGAGCGCGAAGAAATCGAAATCGAGTCTGAACCCGGTAGTCGGGGGCAAAGTCGGTTTCTGTCCGTCCCTCCAGAAATTGCCAGCGCTTACTGGCTGTGGCAAGCTCACCGGGGGAACAAAGCTGCTTTAACTATGAGCATGGGACTGATTACCGAATCTCTCGAACGGCGGTTTGACGAAGCTTTCGGCGTTACTCGCACCGAGACTGAACGAAACGAATTGCTCAGCCAGCGAGTCCAGCAGCTAGAACGCGATATCAGAGAAGCGTTTTGGGTTGACGATGAAGCCAGAATCGAACGCGACTACTACGAGCTACTGCTTCGAGAAAACGGCATTGACCCTTGGAGAATTCCGGGGGCTGAGGAGGAACCGAGTTAATTGCGATCCCCAAAATTGGAACTTTTCGATTCGGAAATTCCTTGGTAGCCAGCAGTCCAAGAAACCCATCTTTCCTGTTCAATTAAAGAGCAATCGACGAATGGAAGATAATAAGATTTCTCAATTCATTCAAGCGCTTAAATTCTTCGATCTAGAGTTAGAAGAAATGACCGGGAAGCCTGGTTATGAAGATAGAAACGGCAAAGTGATTGCGGTAAGTAAAAAAGGCGATACATCGCGGATACTGTGCGCTTATTCAACCTATGACGAACTGTTAGACTGGGCAAAAAAACAATTCCGCAACCCCAATTAACGCTTTGGTTGAGGATAATTTTACAGTCGTTTATCACCATTGGAAAGCCGCCGCACTTCCTGCCCTGTTAGATCGCTCCCAACAACCTTGGTATATACCGCTGCTTGGCGTACATCAGCTCTGATTTTGCTTGCGATAATCCCAAGGACGCTGACCGCCACCCTGAAGCCGCCACACTCCCAGCTTTTGCGATCGCCCCATCTCCTCTGCGGTATCGAATACATCAGCATTGTGGCAGTTGCCGCTGTACTGTTTGTAATGGTAAGCCATACCCGCTTTGAGCATTTCCTCCTGCACCGATTGTTCGCCGTTTGGTGTATCGAAGAGGACTTCGGCAACGGTGCGGTTGTACTTGTCCCGATCCATTTCCACAACGATGACTTTGTTGGAGGCTTTGGCGATTAGGGAACGCAAATAATCTCGCGATTCGATACCCAGCGGTTGTTTGGCTTCCGGCGCATCGATGCCGCACAGTCGGAGCTTTTGTTCGCGATTGTCACACTTAACCCGAAAAGTATCGCCATCGTCCACCGAACCATCAACGGAGCAGCGGAGGGATGCCGTTTCGCTGGGGCGCTTGGCTAGTTTGGGTTTGTCGTTGTCGGGTTGGTGGAAGTGAAACCAAATCAAACCTGCGATGGCTAACAGGGGTAAGGCGTTGACAATTTACCTAGATTTACCTAGATTTTAGTTGCTAAATTCTCAGCAAGTTGACTACCCAAGTTAATTGGCGTTGGTGATTTCGATCGAAAAATCGCAACCTTTGGAGAAGACTCCGCCAGCGACGTTCCAGAAGTAAAAGAAACTCTTTAAAAAGCTTGCAAATCCTGCGCGAAGCTATTAATATACTAAGATACAACCACATTGAGAGGTCGAATCAATGGCTACCATAACGTACTGCAAAGGCCTGCCCACGCCAGCAGATGAACTCAACGAACTTGGATTTACAGATTTCGAGATGTTTCTAGAAGCTTACTCCCCAATTTTCAGGGCTGCAAGTATTGAAACAGTCAACCACTTACTCTTGAATACAGACTTCAAGAAATCCGACTGGAACACGCACCTACAGCAAACCTACGGCATCAATAAGCGCCACGCAAATGGCGTAATCAGCGCTGCCAAAGGTCGTGTAGACGGTGCTAAAGAGCATATAATTTTACACGTAAAAACTCTTGAAGGAAAAATTAAATCCATTGGCGCGTGGATTAAAAAAGCTGAGCGTAAGCTGGTATTGGCTCGTAAGTTTTATGCTAAGAAAAAATGGCAGAATTCAAAGACGGGCTGCAATTTCCCCATAGCCTGTTCAGTTCAACACAAATCTACTAATTGGCAAAACTTACGCTTTCAAATACACAACAAAAAGCGCAGACTGACTTTGTTGACGAACAAGCTCGAACACTTAAGACTCAAACCTGTCAAAGTCTTCGTCCCTCACGGTGATATTTTCGTCGTCGGCTCCAAAGACGAATCTTTTGGCAATCAAGTCTCTCAGTGGAATGGAAAAAAAATAACTTTCAGAGTCCCCAAATGCTTAGAGTCGCGATTCGGGAAAACTGTATCCTCCGAGGTTGGTGATTTTAATCGGAATATAAACAGACTGCCAAAATGCGGGGCGTATACCTGGCATTTCTACCGCAAGAACGGAAAATGGGTTATTGCCGTGCAGTTTACCCCAAATCCTGTGAATCAAGTTTCTAGAAATAGGATGTACGGTTGTATCGGTATCGATATGAATCCCGGTTCTATTGGGTGGGCTTATACTGATTCTGAAGGGAACCTCAAAGCCAAAGGGCAGATTCCATTGCAGATGGGCTTACCGAATGGCAAACAACAGGCTCAGATCGTTAATGCTTGCCTGCAACTAGCAGCAAAGGCTGCGGAATTTGAATGTCCCGTAGTTTGTGAAGAACTTGATTTCTCAACAAAAAAGGAATCTTTAGGGGAGAAAGGTAGAAAGTATGCCCGGATGTTGTCGAGTTGGGCATACAGCGAATTTTACAAGCAACTCAGTTCTATTTTGTCAAATCGCGGAATTGAGTTAATTACAGTCAACCCGGCTTATTCAAGTATTATAGGCTTGGTAAAATATCTGAGAATGTATGGCTTGGCCAGTGACGAATCGGCTGCGCTGGTGATTGCTCGCCGAGCTATGAAATTAAGTGAAAGAATGCCTCGCTCCTTAACCGCCTATTCTAAGGTGAACCCGGAAAAGCACGTTTGGAGCGAGTGGAATCAACTGAATAGAAAGATCAAACGTTCCGCTGTAATATTACGTCGTTGTAATTATTATAGTGTTTCTAACTGGAGTTTCTTGGTCAACCTCGATATTGAGGAAGCGTAAGCGCTAAGGAAGAACGTTTAAAGCTTATACCGTAGAGCTTACCCAGGTTTACCTAGGTTTTCACAAGCGGTAAGGCGTTGAGGAACTTCTGCATTTATTGATTCCCAAACGCTTTTTCTATTGCAGAATATGCCAATTGTCGGTCAATCCACTTCTGGCAATCTTTAAAGGATTTGGCATCTTTAATCAATACCACTAGAGCTTTGTTGACAACATCTGGCTTGATTTTGAACTTTAAGCTGTCTGCGAGTACCGCTGCTAGTTCGGTGACTGTCATCCCAACTTCTGTCAGAGGAGAAG
This sequence comes from Microcoleus sp. T2B6, assembly GCF_036700475.1. Lineage (NCBI taxonomy): Bacteria > Bacillati > Cyanobacteriota > Cyanophyceae > Oscillatoriales > Microcoleaceae > Microcoleus > Microcoleus sp. T2B6. Next base: position 129,224 of record NZ_JAUBOZ010000008.1, read on the forward strand.
TTACACCAATAAGTTGCTTTGCAGTCTCTGCTATCCCTCGCAATTCTGGGTACATCGATGCCAGCGAGTTGAATTTGAACTGGGCGATGGCAGAGGCACTCAGTCCGGTCTCTTGTAGCCAAGCAGTCAAATGGTCAATTGTCTCTATGGCAGCAGCAATTTCTTCGGGAGTAGGTATCTTTGCTCTTGAGTTTTCCATATCGCAATATTAGACAACAGGGGAGGTACTTAGCAAGACTTCAAAAAAATTTAAGCCGAAATAAAGCACAAACTCGTTCGGATTTGATATTAAACCACAAAAAGTTAAGGGATTAAGCGCGAGAAGATATCCCCTAACGGGAGAAGTTGAAAACAATTAGCTTCTCAAAGGTTATGGACTCTAACACGACTTTAATTGGCTTCTCAAATACTTGCTCTAAACCTGACAACGCTCCCCCCAGTGAAGTCAAAGAAGTGGTAGCGGTAATTTTTCCTTTTCTCACTCCGCCTCCTTTCGCTCAACTTCCCTTTAAAGTAGGCGATATCGTCAAATCTGGCAACCATTACGGCACGATAACAGCCCTCCATCAAACCGATAGACCTGTAATAATTACTTGGGATGCTAGTAACAACGAAGATAGTTTTTCCTGGAATTATACCTTAGATGAAATTCGGGTGCTTAAAATATCCCTTGTGCCTCTGTTTATTCCTCAAAAAACTACTGGAGAACTTCCCGCTTGCACAACAATTGTACTAGCTAATTCGCAACAACTACAATTCAGTAACACCACTACTTTCCAAGTAGAATCGCTCACTAAACATCACATTCTCATATTTACTCTTGACCACTATTATCTCTTTCCCATCAACTTGTTCCCTGGCTACCCGACAAGTTGTGCCATAGATGTTTTTACACCCGAACAATTAGAAGCCAGTCGCTTTTTGTCTTTCAATGACCTAAAAATTAGGGCTAAGACCCATTTATTTTTTGAAGTCCCCGACAATTTCTTAGAAATTGTCCTACCAATTCAAAAGCAGCAAATCAAAGAGAAATTGACTAAACAATTGAGTACAGAAAGTTATCACATTCTCGACTTTGATATTGCTTGGGAAGAAGCCTGGGAATATTGCCTTAAACATTTAGCTAAGAAACATGGATGGAGTGGTTTTCGAGAGGGCGATTGCCTCGAACAACGCCGAAATCAAGTGGAACAAAGGGGAATAGTTATTAGTTTGAATATTCAGGCACTACGCCCATTTCAAATTCAATGGGACAGTGGAGAAATTCAAAGCTACAGCTTGACTGAACTCAAAAGTTTAGGCATTACTCATATCCCAACTCTTATTAAATTATCGCCCAATGTTGCTTACCAAGTTAGCGAAGACGGCTCTTACTTTAAAGCTTGGATTGGTTTCCGTACTAAAGCGTTAGCTAAGGCTTGGCTAATAGTTATTAAAAAGCTAGTTGGCCGCCTTAGCTACCTAATTGATTGCCAAAGTCCAGAACTTCAACATACAGGTTCTAAATACGAGTATGTTGTAGAAACTCCCCGACATAAAACTTTAAAGAAGCGCTTAGAAGCTCTGCGGGAAGTGGCTGAACTTGATTTAGAAAAGATGCCAAAATGATGGGAATTGGGAAGAAAATTGGCTATTCTGTAACCAATGTAAATGCGATTAAAAACTCTGTGACCAATCCGGAAGATAAATCGCCTAGCGGCGAAAAATGTTGACTTTCTCTACTTATAAATACCCACTAAAGGGGCAATCTTTTAGTTGGTTTTAATTCACTCTTCAGCTACAATTTCAAAGAAATAACCATGAACAAAATAGTAATAATTTCTGGCAGTCGTTCCATCCAGGAATTGCCATCAGAGGCTCATACATCTCTCAATCGCATCATTGAACTAGGGTTTGAAGTCAGAGTCGGTGATGCGGCTGGAGTTGATAGCTTAGTTCAGCAATACTTGCGGTCTAAGAACTACGAGAAAGTTTTGGTTTACTATGCCTTGTTTAGCGGCAATGGCAAACCCAGAAATACTTCTGGTTATCCAGTTGTTGGTATTAGCGGAAACTATAGCGCTCGCGACATCGAAATGTGTTCGCATTGTGACTACGGATTAGCCATTTGGGATGGACATAGCATTGGCACAGCAGTGAATATCAAACGAGTTAAAAAGACCAAAGTTGTGATTGTTTAACAACTAACAACAGCAGCAAAATCAGCTCAGAATTATCATAAAATTCAGAGCTGATTTTTAATTAAACAATACTTCGTACAACTTTTGTTATTAATGACATAATCAGAGTTTTAGGTAAGTTCCACTAAGGAAAAATCAACCATTCTAGCCATTTTTTCTGAAAATAGGAACTATTGTTATAAGTCAATTTTGATTTGAATGTTCCTCCTACTCCCCCTCAAGCTAGCGCTTATTAGGATGCGAACGAATTAGCATTACTGTACACTAATGATTCAAACTTTACTAGAACGACCGCAGGAATTTAAACAAATTCCCTTTACTCTCAAGCCGCAGCAGCAGCAAGCACTCGACAATTTGAGAATATTTGCAAGCAGCACCGAGCCATTTTTCTTACTTTGCGGTTATGCAGGCACTGGAAAAAGCACACTTATTTTCCTTATAATCAAAGAACTCTTGGCTCAAAGCAAGCGTATTGCCCTTACTGCACCTACTAACAAAGCCGTCGGTATCCTCAGAAAAATGGCAGCATCTCAAGGCATTTTCGGAGTAGATTTTATGACGATACACCAGCTTTTAGGCTTAGGCATGGTTCGCAAAGAACAAGAGAAAGTTTTGGAACAGACAAGCTGTTGTTACCTCCACCTCTATGATATCATTTTCCTCGATGAATGTTCGATGGTGGGAACTCAATTGTGGTCTTGGATTGAACGCAGATTTGAACACACTCTCTTCAATCAGCGGAAATTAATTCTCATGGGCGACCCAGCGCAACTTAATCCTGTTGGAGAAAAACGCTCGCCTGCTTTCAATATTGCCAATAAAGCTGTATTAACTCAAGTAGTTAGACAAGCTGGAGAAAGCCCCGTCCTTGATTTTATTACGGAATGTCGCTCATTTGTCAAGAGTAAAACAGATGTCTTTTTGCCACATCCGAATTACAACTCATTGGACAAATCTAACGGTGCATTCAAAGTTAAACCAGAAGCACTCATCCAATATGCTATCAAAACCATCAAGCAAGAATTTGCCTCAAATCCTGATTGCTTTCGGATTTTGTGCTGGACAAACAAGCGAGTCAACTATTACAATCAGGCTGTTCGAGAACAACTTTATGGTCGAACAACTGCCCGATTTATATCTGGAGAAAGGTTAATTACTAAGAAACCAGTTCTCGCTCCTGATGGTAAGACTGTGATTTTAGCCACATCAACTGAATTTACCATACAGCAAGTTGAAATAAGTCAGCACTACGGCTACCGAGTATGGCTGTTGAAGATTATGACTGATGATGGTCTATTTCGGCAAATCTTTGTGCTGCATGAATCGGAAAGTAAGCGCTACCAAGCTGAATTGAAAGAGAAACTCAAAAGTGCCAAACGTAATGGATTTCTCTGGCGGAAATATTACTGGTTTAAAGATGATGTATTTGCCGAAGTTGACAATTGCTTTGCCCTGACTATTCACAATTCTCAAGGTAGCACTTTTGATGAAGTTGGTTTGGACAGCAATGACATTTTGACTCGACTTTTGGTAGGCAAGGAAATGAGCACCCAAGAGAAACTTAAAGAGTACCACCGTCTTTTATATGTTGGAACAAGTAGATGTCGTCAACGAATACTATTTGTCCCTCCTAATTCATTCCGAGTGCAACGAGTATTAGCTCAATTGTAGAGGAAGGGGAAGGAAAGATAAGTTTTCACTTTTTTGAGTTGAACCTTCTTCTCTCAGGACTTACGCACACGATGCTAGAAACCGGGTTTCTTCGTAGATATCTAAGAGTTGGTATAAACTTGATTTTTCCTGACCCTTCCTTCCTCTCCTTCTCTTAACCTTCCCCTTCCCCTTCCCCTTCCCCCTCCTCACTGCTATCGCAGCGACCAATCAAATTCTTGACACCCGACTAATTATTATGGCCAAATCTCGACTTTCTGGAACACCTTCTAAAGAGGAAGTAGTGGAGAGAACAGCTAAGAAAAAACCCTCAACTGTAACAGGCACTAATTTGACTCCTACTACGAAGCCATCAGTCAAAAAAACAACTAAGCTTTCTTCTCCCCTACCCAAAACAACACAAATAGAAGAAGTAGAAGCGAACTACATTACAGATAATGGAACTTCTACACCTTCTGATACCCCAACAAATCCAACTCTAGAAACCCATCTCAATAATGAAATCACAGCATCTCCAACTCCGACCTCTTCCCCATCGACTGTTAAAATTGCCTGTGATTTAAGAGAATTCAACGATTACATACAGACACTCAAAAGCATCATTCCTAGCAATACCAGTCATCCTATTTTGTGCAATATCTTGATTGAGGCTGATGCCGAAAATCAACAACTGCACCTCACTGGGTACAATTTGGAATTTGGAATGCAAGTAAATTTTGATGCCAATGTCAATCAACCCGGAAAACTCACCCTCCCCGCACCTATACTCGCTGACATTCTGGGAAAATTTCCTAACGGCCGCCTTACCTTAAAGAGTTCCTTTGAAATTATCAAAGGAAGTGATATTCCCTCTGTCAGTGCGACTTTAAGTTCATCAAATAGCAAGCACGTTATTCGCGGGTTAGCTGCGGATGAATTTCCGACTATCCCTAGTGTTAAACAAAAACTTGTAACACTTCCTGCTAGTGTATTAATCGCTGTCCTCAAAGCTAGCTTATTTGCTGTTACTTCTGAGGAAACCAAACGCATTTTGATGGGAGCTAACTTTCAACTGAGTCATGACGCAGACAGAAGACTTAACCAACTAAGAGTGTGGACGACTGACGGGCATCGGGTAGCTATGATTGTCGGATTGAGTGAAAGCAGCAATTCTCAGTTTTTAAACTTTCAAACAGTAAATTTTACTGTTCCCGCTAAGGTACTCCGGGTATTGGAGCGTTCTGTAAATGCCAGTGACAAAGTTACGATTTATTATGACGGTTCGGCAGAACAACCTAGCAAATTTGTGGCGTTTGAGTGGAATAATTTGCGACTAACAGCACAGTTACTTGAAGGAAATTACCCGAAATGCGACCAGATTATTGCTCCTTATCGGTCTGAACTTAGTCATCAAATCGTAGTTGAAAGACTCAGCTTTTTAAAAGCTTTAGAGAGGTTGGCTACTCATAGTGACAAGTCTCATATCACGGCAATTTTTGACTTTGATTTAGAGGCGCAACAGGTGCGAGCTTCACTCAACAATACTCTTAGTTCTGGTACTGAGACAGTTGATGCCAAACTCTGGGGTTGTGACTTTCGGCTCAAGTGCGATATCCGCTATTTGATTGATACAATTAAAGCTGTTTCTAGTTCAGATTTGCGGTTCCTGATGGCAACTCCTACGGCTCCTCTACTGATTGTACCTTTTGGCACGCCAGCTTCGGGTACAGAGGCGTTAGAGTGCGAATACGTTGTGGCTCCGCAAGAATAATCGTGCATATGGGGAGTGGCATCTAAATTGGATGCCCTCTCTACAAATTACTCTATGAACGGCGATCGCATCTATCAAGTTGATATGTACACCGGGGCAGAAGTCAGGCATTCCCGATTGCGATCGCTGTCATACGATTCCGTCAACGATCACCCATTGATAATCACTCTCACGAGCGCGGTGGAACAGGCTGCTGTGAGTAATCAATTGCCAAGTCTAAGGCTGCTTCTTGATAAAGTTGTCCCAAAACCTCAGATAAATTCACAACAGGTTCTTGCTCTAATGGCTGCAAAGGAAACAAGAATTGGGGAATCGATTCACGCACATTAAACGGGTAGAGTTCAGCTTCGGGACGGAGATTAGTCCGACTGACCAGAATGCGGTAGTCTGAGCGAATCGAAACATCCATTGGTATAAAGTTTCCCATTCTTAGCAGATCGATTTCAACTAAGTGAGTAGCCCTGTTCAACACTTTTTGTCGCTTGGTGAGGTACTTTTCTCGACCTTCACCCACTCGTTTATTCTTAGGAGAGAGAACTTCTACCACCGTTACCACCTTTCCAGTCTTGACCTCCCGAATCTCCAGATAGCGTTCGGTAATTTCTTCAGTCAGAGGCAATGTTACTCGAATTGGCTTGGTTATTACCCCAGTTGTTACCGCAGAAGCTCGCTCAGCTTAAGGGTTTTGTTGGAAAACTGACGCATCGGGAATACCGACCAGTAGAGCATAATCGTAAACCCGTTTTTCTACAGCCGCTCGATACTTTGGTATGAGTAAGGGATTGAGCGAGGGTGCTAGTTCGACAATCAGCCAAGAGTGAACCTCTGACCACGAAGAAGGATTTTCAAGATAAGGATTCATGCCTGGAAAATTCGGTGCCATAATCGCAAGATAACGAAGTGGAAAAGGGATGATAGAAAGAGGTACGTTCCATCTCTAATACAATCTATTTGGCAAAAATGCGGAGCATCACACTCCCATCCTCTCTCGGTTCTAAGGGGGATCGTGGCATCAAGTTAAGTATGCTTTATTTCAATACCAAATTCTCTAAAAAAACCATATATCCAGCACGTCTAAATGATGAATCGTACAACGGATTTAGACTTGCTATATATCCCCCTTATTCTTCCCCACTCCCCACTCGTTCCCCTCCCCTATCGGGGAATAGTTACCAGAAGTATTCTAACGACTCAAAATGTACCAACCACTGCACCTCAAATACCGACCCAAAAGCCTCCAAGAATTAGTGGGTCAAGACACCATCAAAACAACCTTGACCAATGCCATCACCTCCGACAAAATTGCTCAAGCTTACCTGTTTACTGGCCCCAGAGGAACAGGCAAAACCTCAACCGCTCGCATCCTTGCTAAATCACTCAATTGTTTGAATAACAAAAAGCCAACCGCCACTCCTTGCGGGGAATGTTCAAGCTGCAAAACCATTGACTCCTGTTCAAGCTTAGACGTAACTGAAATCGATGCTGCCTCTCACAATGGCGTGGATGATGCCAGAGAATTAATACAACACAGCAACTTTGCGCCAGCGATGAGCCCTTACCGCATCTGGATTTTAGATGAGTGCCACCAACTCAGTACCAGCGCTCAAAATGCTCTCCTCAAATGCCTTGAAGAACCTCCGGCTCATGTGGTGTTTATTCTCTGTACGACTGAAGCATATAAAGTCCTGCCGACAATTATCTCCCGCTGCCAAACTTTTAACTTCCGAGCCTTGTCAGTTGATGCTATTGTCGGACAATTGCACAAAATTAGCTCCGCTGAATCTATTGCGATCGCAAGTGATGCCATGCGGGCGATCGCTCGCACCTGCGACGGAGGGTTAAGGGATGCCCTGCAATTACTCTCTCAGCTTTCACTGCTAAACTCAGAGATTACCCTAACTCAAGTTGCAGAAGTATCTGGCAGCATCAGCGAGCAAGACTCGATCGCCCTTCTCAAAGCCATTCATTCTGGCGATACCTTAAGCGTACTGCAATCTTCGAGAACGCTCATTGACAGCGGCAAAACCCCTAAACTTATTCTCAGCAGCTTGCTAGCAGCAATGAGAGATTTGCTCATTGTCAAATCAACGCGCCACTGCCAGAATTTAATTGCAGGGCCAGTAGGCTACTCACAACTGTGCTCACTCGCTCTTCATCTCGATTTTGAAACAATTGATGCGACTTGTACACAATTGCAAAAATCAGAATTTCAATTGAGAACTAGCACCAATGCTGCTACCTGGTTAGAAGTCTGTCTGCTGAACTTGATGCTGTCAAGCAAACCCGCTGCCCCCGAAACGCGGTTGCCGGCAACTTCCCAATCTAATCAGCCTGACAAATTTGATAAAACCCATCAAAAAATAGAGGCAGATTCTCCTGACTTTGAAACAACTTGGGCGCAAGTAGTAGCAGCAGCGAAACCAGGAAATCGTAGCCTCTTAAACCGTGCTCAAATTGCCGAACTTTCTGCTCATTCATGTGTGTTAGTAGTGGAAAGAAAATACGCGAATAAGTTTCAAACTCACCTTGAATCCGTGCAGCGGATTGTTACTAAAGCTTTAGGCCGCTCTGTTACTGTCACTGTCAAACAACAGGAGGAGTTAGCAGCATGATTAGCATCCTAATTGGGAATGACACCTACGCAATTGAACGAGAAGTTGAAAAGTTTAAGACTCAAACTCATCCTCTCTGGCGAGATTTCAACATCCATCGGTTTGATGCTTCTTCCCTGGATATAGCTATTTCTGCGGCTGCTTCAGTTCCTTTTGGTGTCGGAAGTAAACTTATTGTCGTTGAAAATTGCGATTTCAAGCAATTTGGAGAAATGGGGCTAGAATTGCTGCAAATTTTGCCCCAGTTACCTGTTACAACGCACTTAGTCTTCACTGCTGCTGTTATCGACAAACGGCTCAAGGTAGTCAAGCATTTATTGCTGTTTGGTAAACTTAAGGAGTTTACTCTCATTCCTCCTTGGCGTACTGATTTAATTGAAAATGCGATCGCTGCTAGTGCTAAACAGATGAATCTCTCAATTGCCAGAGATGCTGTCAGTTATCTAGCGGTAGCGATTGGTAACGATTCTGCTAGAAGAGTTAGTGAACTGGAGAAATTAGCCATTTATGCTGCGGGCGATCGCATTACCAAAGAAGCTGCTAAAATCCTCGTTCCAGCTACCACAGCCAACTGTTTTCAACTGGCAGAAGCTCTTTTAAAAGGTCAAGCAGTGGCGGCAATTAAGGTGCTTGATGAATTGCTATCTCGGGCAGAGTTTTCTTTAGCAATTATTGCTACTCTTCAAACTCAGTTTAAAACTTGGCTGTGGGTAAAAGCTACTCTGGATTCCGGCGGCAAACTTTCTGATAGTGAAATTGCTAGTATGTGCGGAATTAGTAACCCCAAACGGCTGTATTTCCTTAAGCAGGAGGTTAAGGAAGTATCTGCGAACTTCTTAAGTCGATCGCTCTCCATTTTGTTTGATTTAGAAATTGCCCTCAAAACCGGAGAAAAGTCTGATTCAATGTTGCCTGCTTTGCTCAGAATCACTCAACTCACTAAATAACAGAAAAGGCTGCCGAATTAAATTGGCAGCCTTTTACAGCGTATCCCAGATTTCTGGAGTGCAGTAGGGACACGGCATTGCCGTGTCCCTATGTGGATTTATCGCTCCGGGATGTACTTCATAAACGTGGAATCTGCTGTATTAGTACTGTTTTTTTTGTTTTGGGGTAGCGATCGCCACTCTAACATTCTTCTTTTCCTTCTGCTATATTTTTAGGGACTCAATCCCAAACTTAACCTCACTTCTTGCGGGACTTCTTTGCAAAACTTTAATGCTTGACGTGCTGTATCCTTATCAGCAGAAGCCCCTGGATAACGATAAGCAACCGCAAAAGCAGTTAACGCTAAAAGTTTCTGGCGAAAAATATCATAATTAGGTTCAACAGGTAAAAGTAAATCCAATAAAAATGTCAAATTATGAGTTTTACTAAAACTAATTCCCGCAAAGCCGTAGTAAAATCCCCTTCAGCTTTATCAACCCATTCAACTGTTAGCGGATTCATAAATCAGCTTTCCTTTTTCTATAATTTCTCGCAAGAAAAAATCATTCCAGGCTAGGCGTTGATCAATCTCTACAGGAGTTCGCACTAACAAATCTATGGCAAACTTTGGTTGAACTTTATTTAAAATTTCCCAAGTTTTGCGAAAATTGCTCCCTTTGTATGGCAAAATCACTAGCAGATCTACATCCGAGTCATTTTGAGGGTTTCCATAAGCATAGGAGCCAAATAAAATAATTTTTTCTGGCTGAAATTCATTGACAATAGCCTGACTTAATTGCATGATGTTCTCCCTTTCTATCATACTCAATCAATGCTCCTTTATTGATTTTTTTGTAATTAAGACCAGTCTCAAATAGGAATAAATTACATTTAGTTTAATCAATTAAATTTATTCTAGCATAATTGTAAAGTCTGTCAAGATCGTCTTAAGTCTAAAAGGTTGTAACTCCTACCAAAAGCAGTCCGACTCCCAGTTGGTTTTTTTATTAATTTCCTCTCTCGTTCTTTTTCCTACCTATCGGTAGTAAGAGAGAAAAGATTCATTCTTAGAGTGACCAATGCCTCCCAATTATATCAAC
>NZ_JAUBOZ010000157.1:0-11927 GCF_036700475.1 Microcoleus sp. T2B6
CACTAACCACTAACTACTAACTACTAACTATGCCCCATGCCCCATGCCCCATGCCCCATGCCCCATTACCTACTTTTCGATAATTTCCTCTGGACGCAGACCGGCACGGCGATCGGTGTAGGAAACTTCATGGGGGTCGATCGCACCTTTCGGCAAATAAGCGAATTCGCGCATCGGTGTCACCATCGGGTCGTCTGTAACCTTGTAGGGCAAACGTCCGAGGGCCACGTTGTCAAAATTCAATTCATGACGTTCGTAGGTGGCTAACTCATACTCTTCTGTCATCGACAAACAATTAGTCGGACAATATTCTACGCAGTTGCCACAGAAGATACAAACACCGAAATCGATACTGTAGTGCTTGAGTTGTTTCTTCTTAGTTTCTTTGTTAAATTCCCAATCCACCACAGGCAAATTGATCGGACACACCCGAACACAGACTTCGCAGGAGATGCACTTGTCAAATTCAAAGTGAATTCTGCCCCGAAAACGTTCGGAAGGAATTAATTTTTCGTAAGGATACTGCACCGTAATCGGTCGGCGTCTCATGTGGTCAAAGGTAACAGATAGCCCTTGACCGATATACTTAGCAGCTTGAAGAGTCTCTTTGGCGTATTCGCCTACTTGATTGAGGAATTTTAGCATGGTGTTCTCTCTCTGTACTTGAGTTTTTGGTAATTGCTAATTGATAATAGGTAATTGCTTAACAGCTATTTTTTTTAGCTGTTGCCATTTACCTATTACGAATTAACCGCCAAAAGCAAAAGGAAAGGCAAGCTTCAAAGCTGCGGTCAATAGCAAATTAACTAAAGCAACGGGCAGCAAAAACTTCCATCCCAAATCTAGCAATTGGTCGATCCGAACTCGCGGCAGAGTCCAGCGGAGCAGAACTGCCAGAAACAGGAAAAAGTAAGCTTTCAGCATGGTCATTGTAATGCCCAGCAAGCCGGTAATTACCTGCAACCAAGGAGTCGTCTCGCTCAATCCCAGGGCATTTGTCAGCACTTCGACAGGAATCGGGCATTCCCAGCCGCCGAGGTACAAAACTGCTACTAGCAGGCAAGAAAGGACGAGGTTAACGTAGGAAGCGATATAGTACAAAGCAAATTTCATGCCTGTGTACTCAGTCTGATATCCTGCTACCAATTCTTCTTCTGCTTCCGGGAGGTCAAAGGGCAACCGTTCGCATTCTGCTAGTGCTGCGATCCAGAAAATCAGGAAACCTGCTGGTTGCCGCCAGATATTCCAGCCGACAATGCCGTACCCGGCTTGCTGGTGTACGATGTCGATCGTACTGAGGCTGTTGGACATCATCACAACTGCCAATACTGCCAAAGCAAGGGGAATTTCGTAGCTGAGGGATTGAGCGGCGGCTCTGAGTCCTCCGAGGAGGGCGTATTTGTTGTTAGAAGCATAGCCGGACATCAGCAAGCCGATCGGCTGAATGCTAGACAAGGCAATCCACAGAAATATCGCTGTCCCCATATCGGCGATCAGCATATGCTCTCCGAACGGCACGATTAAGTAGGAGAGAAAAACTGGAATCACCACAATTACCGGGCCTAGGGTAAATAGTAGCGCGTCAGCTTTTGCGGGTACGATGTCTTCTTTGAATACCAACTTCAGACCATCAGCAACGGGTGCTAGCACTCCCAGAGGGCCGATGAATTCCGGGCCTACCCGCTGTTGAGCGGCGGCGGAAATTTTCCGTTCCAGCCAGACGCTAGTCAGTACCCCGAAGACGGCAGCGACAATCATCAGCAACATTGGCAGCGGTAGCCAAAGCACTTGGGCGATGTCCGCCGGTAAGCCCAAATTCATCAGGGCTTCTACAAAACTTCCTTGTAAGTCAATTCCTGGGTTCATTATTTCCAGCTTTTGAGCGCTCGCATATATTTTTATACCCATCCTTAGTAGGAGTAGGCTTGGAGAGTCGGGTGTTTGTAAAGATTTTTAATGCTTTACCGCTTTTTAGTATATCGCCGGACTGGCTCCAACAACGCACACACAGGGTGAAGTTATAATTATATGAGCCCGCAGCGTAGCTAATGGGGTTGGTAATTTATGGTTGGCTGTTGACGGTTGCAAGGCGGTGAGGACGCAAATTGAAAAACGACCAGCAAATATTTCAGTCCCCTGGCGGGGAAAAGGTAGAGCACTGCACGGATTTTGACACGGATACACGGATGAGTTGAGCTATCTGAGCCAAACAAAAGGGCTCAGAGTTAAATCTGAGCCCTTTATAATGCTTTAAAGTAACTTTCAAATGGTTTAAACCATTGATTTTACGCTACTTTTTTTATGGAACTGGGCAGAATCGAACTGCCGTCCAAAGCGGGTATTTACCTTCCGATCGTTCACAGGTTTATCCCCTCTAATCCTCGGGGCGGGAACCATCTTTATCCTAAATGGGAGGATTTTCTAGTGATTGCTTTCCTAGCTAGCCGACTAGAAACGTTTAGCTAGGGCATCCGTTGGGGGTTGTTATGCTACCGTTAACGGAGTTAGGTGGCATACACTCTAAACCAAGCTCAAGAAGTTTTTAGGCTACAGCTACGGCTTTGCGAGCGAAAGGAACGATGTTGTTCGCATTTACTATTTTTTTTGAGCCGATATTAACGAGAGTAGACTCCCTCTCGACCTGCATCACGGAGCAGCTTTCGCCACCCTGTCGAAACCATTACAGCCCCTCGTGTGTTCTTTAATCATAGACAATATTTCGTGTTGCGTCAAGCGATTTTAGATTTTAGATTTTAGATTTTAGATTTTAGATTTGGGATTTGGGCACAAAGCTGAGTCAAGAATATTTACATCTTCCACCATTTTCTTGAACAGGCAAGATGCCTGTTCCACAAGAGTTCCAGTTTTTTTGGGGGTGAGCCGCAGAACCCGCCATTGAAAGGTTTATTGACAGTGGTCAAGTCGATTTTAGATTTGGGATTTTAGATTTTCGATTGGGGATTAAAGAAACCGGGTTTTTTGCGGTTAATGCGGGCTGTAACGAAGTATCTTGCAAAAAAACCCGGTTTCTGACCACCCGTGCGTAATTGCTAATTATGCAAGTTCTCCTCCCAGACGCCGATGTAAATCCGATCGCGCTCATTGCGTTCGATCGTCCCTTCCAGCGAACCCTTCCTAAACGTAAACCGATTACTCCGGCGCTGCTGCACGTCGCCCAAGCCTTGCAAAATCTCACGGCTAGCGCCGCCCACCATCCCGTTTAAGGCGGTTCGCACCACCAAATCGTCCACAGACTGGGCAAAAGAACCCTCTGTTTGTACTAGCTGGCCCGAATCGCGATCGTAAATGTAGCCGAGAGTAATCCGATTTGGCAATATTTCGTAAAGTGCGGTGCGAGTATTCGGCCAATAGCCCCGCGCTTGAGAGTCAGTCGGTTCTCCCAATTGGGATAAAATCTGACTTTCCGGCGTACCAACGGCAAATCCTGGGATTGTGGGAGTTTTCTGATAATTGGTTCCCGGTTGTTCGCTGGGTGCGGGCGATCGATCTGGCGGCAACTCCTTGTCAACAAGTTTTTCTGTTGGTGTGGGTTCGACAGCTTCGGGAGAAGGCGCTGGTGTTGGTGCTGGGGCGGGTGTTGGAGTTTCAGCAGCAGGCGCTGGAGTTTCAGCAGCAGGCGGCGGAGTTTCAGCAGCAGGTGGCGGAGTTTCTCTGGGAGTCGGTGCTGGCGTTGGTGTGGGCGCGGGGATTGGTGTGGGGCTTGAGCGCGCGTCTGGATCTGCAGGGGCCGAAGTGCGATCGTCCTGGGCCACCGGTGCGGGTTCCGAAGACGGCCGGTTGAGGAAAACCCTAGCAATACCGACCAAACCTGCCACAATAAGTGCGATCGCCACGAACCCCAAAATCCACCAAACCTTGCGGTTGTTGTCCCCAGAAGACACCACAGCAGGCGCTGTTCTGGAACCCGCCGGCGACTGAGGCCCGTGTCCCGGAATCACCGCCACCGTCGGCCCGGTGCTCGGCGACGCTGCACCCCCCTGCCCATGCAGCAGCGACAGCCACTCATCCACGGTAGCAGGGCGATTTTGAGCTTCTACCGTCATCCCCCGCATCACCGCAGAACTGACAGCCGCACTTAGCTGAGGCTGCAAGTCGCGGGGTGAAGGCATCGGTTGGCTGGTGCGTAAAATTGCAGCCACCGGCACCTGTGCTGTCAGCAGAGTGTAAAGCGTCGCCGCCATACCGTAAACATCTGTGGCTGGCGTATATTTTCCTTGGGCAAAATACTGTTCTGGCGGCGCGTAGCCGTCGGAGACCATATTAGTGTGACTTTGGGTTGCACCCGGAGTAAACTCGCGGGCTATGCCAAAATCAATCAGCACGACTTCCTGAGTACCTTGGCGCAAAAGAATGTTTTGCGGCTTGACATCTCGGTGCAGCAAACCCTTTTGATGAACTGCTTTCAAAGCAGCCCCTATTTGAGTGATGTAGAGAATTGCGAGATTTTCTGGCAGCGGATTATTTGAACCGACTACATCTGCCAAATTCTGACCGGCAATGTAGTCCATCACCATGTAAGGCTGCCCGTCTTCCACAAAGAAATCGCTGACGCGGACAATATTCGGATGAACGCAGGAAGCCAACCGCCTCGCTTCGTCTTGAAACTTGCGATCGAACTCAGCAAAATTGGGTTGCTGCCGCAGAGATTCGTTGAGCGTTTTTATGACTACAGGCTGTCCTAAATAGCGGTGATTTGCCCTGAAAGTTATTCCAAAGCCGCCGCGGCCCAATTCTTGTTCGAGGGTGTACTTTCCACCCTGTAAAGTTTTGCCGATTAGCGCATCCATAGGTTCAGGCGATCGCGTACCAGATAATATGGCTGATTATGGCACGTATTTTGGGCTAAGTTACCAGTCTAAATGGCGATCTAGGATTGCGATCGGCGTTGCCATTCCTTCCCGAATCGATTCCCGCATCCCTGGCACTGAGAGAAGATACAGTGTCTCCTGCACAGATGCCCAGTCAGATTCAGATAATAACACTGCATTGCTAGTCTGTCCTGCGATCACAATAGGTTGATGCGACTCACTCACCGAATCGATCAACTGCTGCAACTGCTGTTGAGCTTCTTTGATTGGGATCATAATCTTCCACCTGTCTAAATACACTTTTCTAATTGATATGGGCTGGCTGTAGACACTGCTACAACTGCCCCAGAAACTTGTCGTACTCTGCGTGTGAACCAACCCAAAACCAGATTACAGTGTCTCCATCCAACTGACCAATTGCTCGATAGTTTTTGCTAAGGTTACATATAGAGGTATAGGCGGTGATATGGGAGATTGGAGTATTGGTGGAGACGGACTTCTGCGTCAAGGAGGTAACTTAGTAACGGTGGGCAATGGAATTCCAGTGCGGATGCAGCAATTAGATTTTTGATCTTGAATAGCTACAAAAAATTGAGCAAAAAGGAGAGTCAATTTATATGCAGGAATCTTTGCTAGATATGGTAACTGTCCCCGAAGGAGAATTTCTAATGGGAGCTTGTTTAGAAGATAATGAAGCCGAGACTAGGGAAGCACCATTAAGAAAAATTTGGTTGTCAACTTTTGCCATTCAGAAAACACCAATAACCGTAAATTTATGGCAGGAGTTTCTAAACAAAACGAGCTATGACTGGTGTTTCCACAATGAAGTTGCCCAGAGATCGCCTAGCAAGCAGCATCCAATTACTTGCGTATCTTGGCATGACTGCTGCGCGTTTGCACGGTGGTTGCAAGATTCTTTGGGAGAAAACTATGCTTTGCCAACTGAGGCACAGTGGGAAAAAGCCTGCCGAGGGACAGAGGGACAGTTATACCCTTGGGGAAGCGAGGAGCCTGAAGAGTACGAAATCCTTCCTCCACCCCCTGAAACTACACTGCCTGTAGGAACTCGTCAAGATCGGCAAAGTCCTTATGCTTGTTTGGATATGTGGCAAAACGTATCTGAGTGGTGTTTGGATTGGTATGACGAAGAGCTATACGATCATGAAGATGGTGAATATTATCAAACCGACCCAAATGTTACAAAAAATCCTGCTGGTCCAGCAACAGGGAGATGCAAAGTTTTTCGAGGCGGACAAATGATGTGGCAACAAGGCTGGCCGAGATGTAGTTATCGAACCTACCAATACCCTGATTACAGGGCTTTATCATTAGGTTTTAGAGTAGCCATCAACTTTTGAAAACTTAGACGGCAAAAGCGATAACTGTATGAATAAAGAAGTACGAACGCCTTAACGCTTGGGACGGTTTTAGCAACTTAATGGTAGTCCGAGGTTTAGGCGATCGCGTACCAGAGAATATGGCTGATTATGGCACGTATGGTGGGCGATCGCCTGGATTCCATCATTGTATTGAGCCAACCTCCGTAGTGTTAGGTTGCATTCTAAGCCCCTAGATGTAGCGCATAGTTTTCCTGGGGGGGTGACAACAATATGCTTATTAACGAAAAGAAGTTAGTTTTGATAATATAGCGTTGAAGAGTATTCAGTATTAACGGAACCGATAACAATGGTCATTGGGACTAGAGCAGGTCAATATGTGGAACAGATGGCAGGCTACAAAGCCTTTATACCTAATCCGCTGCCACCCAAACCTGAGATTATTATGGATCAGGAAATGTGGGATCTGCTGTCTCAGGCAGATCGTGCGCTGGGGCGGCTAGACGGAGCAACGGATGCTCTACCCAATCCAGATCTATTTGTGTTTATGTATGTTCGGAAAGAAGCAGTTCTTTCGAGCCAAATTGAAGGCACACAAGCATCTTTGATAGATGTCCTAGAATTTGAATCTCAGGCTTTAGAACCGAACAATCCTCAAGAGGTGGCTGAGGTTGTAAACTATATCGCTGCTATTAATTATGGTCTTGAGCGGCTCAAGAGTTTCCCTGTATCTTTGCGATTAATTCGAGAAATTCACAAAGAGTTAATGCAAGGCGTAAGAGGTGCTGAGCGCGATCCAGGAGAGTTTCGCAGCACTCAGAATTGGATTGGTGCAGGAGGATGTTCCTTAAAGGAGGCCACTTATGTCCCTCCTCCACCCTATGAAATGCTCCAATCACTAGATAATTTGGAGAAATTTTTGCATAGTCCACAACCTATACCTACCTTGATAAAAGTTGGATTAGCTCATGCTCAGTTTGAAACAATTCACCCTTTTCTAGATGGTAATGGAAGAACAGGGCGATTATTAATCACGTTTCTGTTGTGCGAACAAAATATACTGCAACGCCCACTACTTTATATCTCTCACTATTTCAAGAAATATCGCTCTGAATACTACGATCGTCTTCAGGCTGTTAGGGACAGTGGCAACTGGGAAGGGTGGCTGAAATTTTTTCTGCGTGGGGTTTACGAAGTGGCTCAGGAAGCTGCGGCTACTGCCCGTAAAATAGTCAACTTAAAAGAAGAACATCGCCAATTAGTCCTCAACACAATGGGGCGTAAATCAGGGAATGCAATCGCATTGCTTGAGAGCCTTTATTTCAGACCAATCTTTAATGTAGAACACGCTGAAGAAATTACGAGTTTGTCATATCCCAACGCCAACGCCTTAATTAAGGCTCTTAGTGATATAGGTCTTCTGGAAGAAATCACTGGACAAAAACGTAATCGAGCATTTTCTTATGCTCCATATCTAGCTGTTTTTCGGGATTCCTAGCAACAAATACAGCTCAACTATATGACGGTATTCACATAAATAGCTCGCTCTTTCTTGAACCGCCTGTCTCGTCGGCTCGCTGATCGACATCTTGAGCCACCATCATTGCATTGATATGGGTAAAGATGCGATCTAATTCCCCAATGGTATCGAGTTCCGCTACCTCTTCTGCCATTAGTTGATCTGCCTTTTTCTTCTCTAACAATTGTGACCTGCGCTGTTGGAGCGATTCACTAAATTTGAACAACTTCCACCGATCGACTTTTTCAATGCAAATCTCATGGATTAATGAGGAGGGTTTGTTGAGAATTGAAACCATTGTAGGCTCCGATCTTCGGGTTTTAAGTAGTGACTAGATTATAGCTTTTACAGTTCTAGATGCACCCTATCCAAATTCCGGGGCAACCACGGGGGGATTGCCCCTACTTTCACACCACATAGGTCGGCTCACACCGGAGTACAATACACTATCGAAACGCTGTTCTCGGAACCCTTGCGAGTTGGTAAGCGCCCCGACTGTCCAACAATTGATATTGATTTGGCTGCAATCCTAATTCCTCAAATTTGTCGGGATATCCCAGTACCAAAACAGAGGGAGAAATTGGGTTTTTAGATTCCTTAATGTAGTCGATCGCCCCTCTGACACGTCCGTAGTAAGTCACCGGCCCTTGGGTATAAAAAACCAGACTTGGTTTCCAGAAACCCACCATAATAAACTCTTCCCCCGGCAGTTTTTGTTGAACCGCAACCTGTGCTAACTGTCTCAGAGGTAACTGACGGTTGATATCAACCAAATTGTAGGCCGGAGTAAGACCAAAGATGATAAATGCTACTAACCCGATGAAGTTAGCAACCAAAATCCAGCGCTGTTGCCGCTGCCAAAGTAAAAGTGCGATCGCCACCGCCGCAGTTATCCAAATCACACCGCCTACAATCAGCAATCCCGACTGCTGAATTGCTTGCGGAAAATTGGGCATAGCCGGGTCGTCTCCGAGCCAGTTGTAGCAGTAGAAAGTTGCTCCCGCTATAATTAATAAAAATACGACATTGAAAATGTATGTAACTAACAGCCCTCGCGGTAAAGAATTCGGTTTTTTTTCTAACTTTGCCCGCCTGCTTTCGGGTTCGTTGCCTGCAATAATATCGCTCCACAGCAGCGTTACCAAAATCGCAGCGGCGGGGATTAAAGGCAATACATAACTAGGCAATTTGGTCACGGCGATCGTGAAAAAGCCAAAGATGCAGCCGAACCAAAATAGGGCAAATAAACTCAACTGAGCCGATCGCGGTTGACGACGCCAGTAACTGCGCTGCCAAAAACGGGTGCGGGCGATCGCCACGGGCAAATAAATCGACCAAGGTGCAAAACCAACTAGCACTACAAAAAAGTAAAAATACCAAGGTGCCGAGTGCTTATTGACTACTCCAGTAAAACGCTGGAAATTGTGATAGCCAAAAAAGCTGTCAATATAAGTTTGACCGTTGTCTAAAATAACGAAAATGTACCAAGGCAGGGCGATCGCCAGAATAATCAAGATTCCCGACACCGGACGCATTTCGCGCCAAAGTTGCCGAAAATTTCCCAAATAAAGCCCGAAGCTGCCAACAATCAGCGCTGGCACGACAATTCCCACAGGCCCCTTAGCCAGAATTGCTAAGGCAATTAGTACGTAAAAAGTCAGATACCATTTATTGGGAAATCGGGAAGCGGAAACAGTGGAAAATTCGGCTTGTTCTCTCTGTTCTTCTAGAGTGTAACCGATAAAAAATGCGAATAGTGCCGAACACATACAACTAACTAATAGCATATCGGAAACGCCAGTCCGTCCCCAGGCAATAGTTTGGGGATTTAAAGCTATTAGGGCAGCACCAATCCAAGGAGTAGAAAGAAAGAGTGGGAGACGGGGAGAGGGGGAGAGTGGGGGAGTGGGAGAGTGGGAGAGTGAGGGAGGAAAGACAGTTACATTCCTCCGTGTATCCGTCTCCGAATCCTTGTCGTGTCCTTCTTCCTTCCTTCTTCCTTCTTCCTCCTTCCTTCTTCCTTCTTCCTTCGATTTCGATAGGGTATAAAATCCCATGCAAGTCAGACCGATCGCGCACAAGGCCGAGGGAAGACGCACGGCCCATTCGTTAACGCCCAGAGTGCGGTAAGCCACCGCCATCAGCCAGTAAATCAACGGCGGCTTGTCAAACCTGGTTTCGCCGTTGAAATAAGGAGTGATCCAATCTCCTGTCACCGTCATTTGACGGGCGGCTTCGGCAAACAACGGTTCGGTTTCGTCAACTAAACCGATGTTGCCGAGATTCCACAAGAAACCTACCCAGGCGATCGCGCACAGCCATAAAAGCGATAGCAGCAAAGGTGCGATCCTCTTCGTTGGCGTAGCCCCCGTAGGGGCGGGCTTTCCTTCGGATCGCTTCGCTAACGCTAACGGACGCTTCCTAAACTCTGACAAACTTTTAATAAATTCCTTCACGCAAACTTCCTGCGATTTTAGATTTAAAATTTTCGCTCGCATAGAGAGTCTACCGAAAGATTCGCATTCTCGAAACTCCCAATTCGATCGAATCTGGTTAAACAGAGATGTTACACCATTCTCAACAAGGCTTTTATGAACAGGCAAGATGCCTGTTCCACAATAAAATTCACTCTTTGTGGAACAGGCATCTTGCCTGTTCTTGAGAATGGTGCAAGATATCAGTTAAACAGAGATGTTACACCATTCTCCACAAGGCTTTCATGGGCGGGCAGGATGCCCGCCCCACAATAAAATTCACTCTTTGTGGAACAGGCATCTTGCCTGTTCTTGAGAATGGTGCGGCTATGTGAGTTTAACCTCACATAGCCGCACCATTCTCAACAAGACCGTATCAACCGGCTTTCTCGACCAAAATCTCGGCACCTGCAGCTAAGGGTTCACGGCTGCAAAATTAATTGCCATTCTCCGGCTGTGCTGTTCCAAGCGGGCGTGGGTGTCTCCCCGGCGACGTAAGGCCCCCAGTAGTGGCGAGAACCATCCTGAGCAAAAACCACTAAAATGTCTCCCCGTTTGACTTGTAACTTGCCCTCCGGCAGCGATAGCATCAGTCCCTTGTCGCCACCTTCCCCCGGCGCAAAATCCCAGTGCGCGGGTTTGCCGTAGGATTTCTCGGCTTGCCGTTTCGACAGCAGGGCCACTCGCACTGGGTGTTCGCTGCGGTTGCTGACGCGCAGACTGCCGGCGGCTTTAGCATCTACAGGGATTGAGGAAAGCAATTCCTCCTCTGGATCTGGGGGGGTTGGTGTGGAGTCGGGTTTGGGCTCGCTGGCGGTGTCTGCAGAAGCTGTCGCGACTGGGGAAACGGGGGGTGTGGGGGGATATGCGGTGGCTTGTGAGGGCCAATCGCTGGACTGATTGGAACCGTTGGAGATAGTGATTTCAAAACGTCCTAGAAACATTCCTGTAATTAGGACGATCGACACTCCAATTACGATCTGGTAAATTTTAAGATTCATAAATTTTAGGCTTAAAGGATAGACTGCACCCGCAATGAGTCTTAACTATTTTTAATGTAAAACCAGGGGTTGCTGTGCCACAAGATACAGTTACACTTAATTACTTGACCGTTCTCGGCGATAAGTCGCCGATCGCTCAATACCATCTTAGATGTTAAATTTGAGATTTTAGATGGCGACATACTGACCCCGGTAAGGATTTGGAGTTGGTCGGGAGTGGCATTTTTTGACTCATCGGTATAGCTTTTCATACCAGTTGAAAAAAAGAGTGCCACTATAGGCGCGTACTCCAAACCCCAATAGTAATCAGTAATTCCCCATCTCAAATCTCAAATCTCGAATCTCAAATTGTATAACTTTTATGCAGAATACCCGAATTAACAGATTAATTGATGTTCTGGGCGATCGCTTCCGAGGCTGGCTGAGCAATCCTTGGCGGCGGATTTCGCTCCTGCTAATTAGTCTGCTATTCGGCACTTTTTTGGGAACTGCTATTTCGACGATCGCCGGACAATCTGCGGATTGGGATATTATCGCGGCCGGGCTGTTGGTGTTGTTGACGGAGTTCGCGAGCTGGCTGGTTTACGGCAGCCCGCGGCCTGTAGCCCGTTCTTTTTGGGTGGATATGCTCAATGCTCTGAAAATTGGCGTGACTTACAATTTATTTGTGGAGGCTTTCAAACTAGGCTCGTGAACGAACCTGACGGTCAACTGAGTACAGTTAGACCGCAGGCTTCTTTTTCCTTTTTTTTCTCATGCTTTTTTGA
>NZ_JAUBOZ010000234.1:0-1836 GCF_036700475.1 Microcoleus sp. T2B6
TTGAAGCAATTTCTTGGGTAAACCAAAATGTTAACACTAGCACCAATAATTTAGAGGAGGTAGAATTTTAATGAATACCATTGAATTTATTAATCATTTACGCAAGTTAGATATTAACCTGTTTTTGGAAGGAGAACGCCTTCGTTGCAAGGCTAATGAAGGGATTCTTACCCCTGCTATCAAGTCAGAAATTAGCGATCGCAAAGCTGAGATTATCTCGTTTCTGCAACAAGCTAATCTTCAAACCAATACCACAGCGATCGCTCCGATATCCAAAACAGAAAACAATATCTTTCCTCTTTCTTTTACTCAAGAGGGACTTTGGTTCCTCTACGAACTACAGCCTAACATCCCCTTCTATAACATTCCTCTGAACTTGCATTTTAGCGGTCAACTTGATATTACTGCTTTGGAGTCGAGCTTGCAATTATTGATCGCCCGTCATGAAATCTTACGCACTAACTTTATTACCGTTGATGGAAAACCTGCTCAAATCATAAATGCAACGAGAGATTTTACTTTACCAGTTGTTGATTTGCGTTCTTTGTCAGCGAGTCAACGGAATTTAGAGTATCATAAATTAGCTTCTCTTGCAATTAGCCATGTATTTAATCTGGCTGAAGATTCTTTAATTAGGGCAGAATTAGTTCAGCTTACCCCAACAGAAAATGTTTTACTGCTAACAATTCACCACATTATCTTTGATGGTTGGTCTGTCAATATTTTGCTTCAGGAATTTACGACAATTTACTCGGCTTTGGTTGAACAAAATAAACCCCATTTACCTGAAATTAATCTTCAGTATGTAGATTTTGCTGTGTGGCAGAAGCAGTGGTTACAGGGAGAAGTTTTAGAGTCTCAACTTGCTTACTGGCAACAAAAACTAACGGGAATGCCAGCATTGTTGGAATTACAAACAGATCATCCCCGACCAGCGGTACAATCCTTTCGCGGAGAAACCCAATTTTTTACGATTGAGCCAGAGATTAGTGAAGCCCTCGTAAATTTGAGTCAGCAGCAGGGAGTTACACTCTTTACATTACTCCTGGCTGCATTTAAAGTATTGCTCTACCGCTACACTAATCAACCCGATATTGTTGTTGGCTCTCCATCTGCGAACCGCCAAAACCTTCCAACTCAAGGAATGATCGGATTTTTTGTGAATACTTTAGTGTTACGCACAGATTTATCAAATAATCCTACCTTTCTGGAGTTATTACAACAAGTTAAAAAAGTTGTCTTAGAAGCTTACGATCATCAAGAATTACCATTTGATAAGTTAGTCGAAGCATTACACCCAGAGCGTAATTTAAGCTACTCACCTTTATTTCAAATAGATTTTTCCTTAGAAAATGAGACTACTTCTGCTATCAACCTCAAAGATTTAAGAATTAACATATCTAGTCCTGAAACCAATCATACAGCTAAATTTGATTTAAGCTTATCGTTGCTGAAAACCGAGCAAGGTTTAACAGGGGGATTTGAATATAGTACAGACCTTTTTGATGCCACGACCATTGCCAGAATGATAGAGCATTTGCAAACGTTGTTCGCTGGTATTGTAGCGAATCCAGAACAAAAGCTATCGGATTTACCTATTTTGACGGTGATTGAGAAACACAAATTATTAGTGGAGTGGAATCAATCCCAACAAGACTATCCTCAGAATCTCTGTATTCATCAATTATTTGAAGCACAAGTAGAACAAACGCCAGATGCCATAGCAGTAATCTTTAAGGATCAGCAACTAACCTATCGAGAACTAAACACCAAGGCTAACCAATTAGCACACCAATTACAAGCATTGGGGGTAAAACCAGAAACACTGGTGGCTAT
>NZ_JAUBOZ010000158.1:0-11584 GCF_036700475.1 Microcoleus sp. T2B6
GACTAAGAAAAAATCCCTTTCCTCTTGGTGGCGTTTTGTCAAGTACAATTTATACAAAATTAGATGCGTTTACCCTGATAAAATATCCAAGTCTCCCAAACAAATTTGGAGCTGAATGCCGTTGAGAGAACCCGTCCACAAATAACTTAATCCCAAGAGTCTTTTGACGGTATTAAAAGCATCTTCAATCCTCCAGCGCCTACGATATAAATCTGCCACAACGTAGGGAGGTAATACATGAGGATCTAGTACGCTTGTTAAATAAGAATGCCAAATCTTACCTGAACGAACTTCAATCAGACGTAAGGTAATAAATGGAGTTTTTGCCGTTCCTGACCCGAGTTGCCACCCTTCGGGGTCTTTTTTCTTCAGTTCCTCATCTTGCTCTAACGCCCTAAGAGAATATTCAAATTTTCGGGCGCATTCTTGACTATATTCATACTCTTTTTCATTTTTAATCATGGGTTCCACCTTAATAAATCTATAGCAATAAGGCCCTTAGGATTTAACTGTCTGTCACGCTGAAAGAATTCTATAGAAGTTAAGCCGTAATCTCCTACAGGTTGATCTGAACGAAAAATTTCACCTTTATATTTGGATTTCTGTGCGCTACGATCCAAATGATTTAGTAATCTAGGGGCATTTTTTCGGAGATAATCGTAATCGACATCCTCGCTATCCCAACAAGCATCAAAATCTCCTGGGTCTGGCTTAATGGTAACAAAGCTGCCGTTGATATAAATTGTCCGGCAACCACCTGCTTTGAGTTGCTCCATTGCCATTCGCAGTCCGCGCATTAAACGCAACCTCAGCTCGTTGCTTCCAAATCGTTCTACAAATTCTTCCCATTAGCAAAAATGAACTCCTGGGGGTAAGTTGCCGTTTTCGCCGAATCCTGGAATCACTTACTCACACCTTAACACAGATGAAGATCCGGCTCTTGAGCGTACCATATTGCGATCGTTGTTGGGAAAATTGCGATCGCAGCGATAGCTTCATTGACGATCGCGGCCGACTGAGGTGGCGCTACCGATCGCCAAGAGAGAGCAAAAAATAAGCGCAAAACGCAACTTTTAAGGGTATTACGAATCCAAAACCCTTGATTCATAAAGCATTAAATAGAACGGAGAGGGAGGGATTTGAACCCTCGAAGGATGTTAACACCCTTAACAGATTAGCAATCTGCCGCTTTCGACCACTCAGCCACCTCTCCAAGATGACAGTAACTAACTATAGCACACACATCTTATTTTTGCCAACCCCTAATTTAAAAATCCCTCAATCCCTTAGTCTGTATACTTTCCGCCGCAGGCAAAAGGCAGATTTTACCCAATATCCGCCTCTGGCCCAACTCCAGACTCGAAACCTACTCCCCAAATCCCCTAGCCTTCAAGTGCTTTTCCCAACTAAAATTGGAACTCAAAAAGAACCTCTTAGTATACAAATATCCCAAGCGGTACAGGTGAGCCTTGCGATCGCCATCGAGATTAAAGTCCGTCGTCGTCACCCCAGCATCAGTCACATCAATATTAATCACCCTGCCCTTATCCATTTCTCGCTGGTGATAGCGGTCTCTTGCTTTCATCATCGTTCGGAACATCGCCGCCAGCATCGACAGCGGAGTATCAATCTTAGCTTTACTCTCAATTCCAGTATCGACCAATCGAAACCCAAAGGTAAACCAGCGCGGCATAGCAGGAGTCGCACCGACGGATTGTTTGTCATAAATCCACAGGGGGAAATTGCTCAAAATTCCGCCATCTACAATTAAGTCATCGCCGAGTTTTCCTGGTTCAAAAAATAGCGGAATACTCATCGACAACCGAACGGCTTCAGCCACGCTAAAATGTTCAGCACTTTTGAGTCGCAACTGCTCGTACAAAGGATCGGAATCCGTCGATTCGCGTCGGTGTAAGTCGTCGGGCAGCACCAACATTTCACCGCGACTGAGGTTGGATACTACTACTTTTAATTCCCGCTCTTTTACGATTTCTTTGACATCGGCAAAAGTGTGCAAGTTACCTCGACCGAGCATTGCTTCCAGCCACTGCCGGAACGGCTGCGCCGAATATTCTCCCATCTGACGGCTAACTGTTAGGAAAAGTAGAGTCCAAGCAGGAGATTGCAAGTCGTCGGCGGGGTCGCCGTTTAAAATTAGAGGACTGTTTTTTTGAGTTAAAAATATGCTGTAATCGAGCTGTCCTAAAATTTCCTCTAAATCATCTATTGACAAGTCGGTTGCCAATACTGCGGCAGTAATTGCGCCTGCAGAAGTGCCGGCCAATTTTCGCCACTGGATGCCCAAATCGCTACAGCACCTCAGTGCTCCTAAAAACGCAACTCCGCGCACGCCACCGCCTTCAAAAACCCCGTCGGCATAGATTTGACCGTTTTCGTCGGGAGGCGGAAATTTGCTGAGAATTGTTTGTTTTTCGGTGGCGGTGATTCTGACACCGGGTTCTTGCAAAATTTGCTGCGGATACCACTTGCTCATGGGAAATACCTCGGATCGATTTGGGATTTTAGATTTTAGATTGATATCTATTGTTCTTGATTTTTGTCGGCATCCATTGCCTCTTTGACGTATTGTTGAACTTGCGATCGCACTTGTTCGTAGGCCACCGACGCGCACCAAGGCCGGAGAGATAAAATAGTTGTATCTGGAGTAATCTCAGCTACCAAACAAGTCGGGGGCGGATTCTCCAACACCAGCGGGTGAGAGTGGGCAATTTCTAATAACTCAGCGACAGTTGGACGAATTGGTCGATCGCCAATATCAATCTTCAAGTCTACTCGCCTCGTTCCCATTGCCGTTGTATTTTTCAGTGTACCGTTAAACAACTGATTGTTCGGGACAATAATTTTTATGCGATCGTCTGTTACCACGGTGGTTGAAAAAATCCCGATGCTGTCCACCACTCCCTTAACATCGCCAGCTTCAATCCCATCTCCGACTTCAAAGGGCCGCAAACTAATCAACATTACCCCAGCAGCAAAGTGCGACAAAGTATTTTGCCACGCCAAACCTATCGCCAAACCCGCGGCACCCACCACCGCAACCACGCTGGTAGTTTGAATTCCCAACTGACTCAAAGCGGCGACTACTCCCACTACCAAAATCGTAATTTCAGCAGCTTGAACTAAGAATTTCCGCAGGGTGGCTTCGGTGCGACTCAGTGCTCGGCGAGTCACGCGGCCCGCAAAGCCGATCGCAAATCGCGTAATTAACAAAATGCCGATCGCCCACAGTAGTTGAGGTACAATTTTAAACCCCAATTCTACGAATTTTTTCGAGAATTCTTGGGCTACTTCCAAGGCTTGTGTTCTTTCTGCATTTAGCTGAGAATAGAAGGTTTGGGCTATTGGTAAAAACGTCTGAATAACTGTCATATCAATTGGGAATTGGGAATTGGGAATTGGGCATTGGGAATTGGGAATTGGGCATTGGTAAACGCGGTCTCAGTCTTATCGCTCACTCCTAGAGTCCGACAGGGGTTAAAAACCCCTGTCTCATAGCTAAAGTCCTCTAAAAGAGGACTAAAATCAATAATTTCCTCGTTCAAACTCTTGAGTCGGTTTAAACTGATATCTTGCACCATTGTCAGCAACAGGCAAGATGCCTGTTCCACAAAATATAAATTTTCTTGTGGAACAGGCATCTTGCCTGTTCATAAAAGGCTAATTGAGAATGGTCCAACATATGAGTTTAAACCGACTTTTGCTATGAGGCAGGGGTTTAAACCCCTGCCGGGCTATTGTTAATAGTGTACTGCTACGCGGGGCAATCGGTGTTTAAAACCGCAGAGAATTTCCCACGAAATAGTTCCTAAAGTCGTGGCCCAATCGTCAGCACTAATTTGATTTTCCCCATCTTTGCCCAACAGAGTCACCACTTCACCGACTTCTAAATCGGGAATATCAGTTACATCCAGCATTAATTGATCCATCGTCACGGCTCCCACTTGCCCCACGAATCGACCCCTGACTAAAACCTGCATTTTATTAGAAAGATTGCGCGGAATACCATCTGCATAGCCGATACCAATTACGGCAATCTGTGTCGGGCGCTGAGCTATAAATTGATAGCCGTAACTGACGCCGGTTCCTGCTTCAATTGTTTTCACCTGCGTTACCCTAGCTTTTACCTGCATTGCGGGCTTCAAATTGGAGCTCGACTGCAAGTGAGGTGCGGGATATAGACCGTAGGTAGCTAAACCGACTCGCACTAAATCATAATGCAAATCCGAATCAACAAGGGCGGCAGCAGAGTTTGCCAAGTGGAGGCGAGGGGGGTTAATTCCTGCTATTTTAATTTGCTCGATCGCCTGTTTAAACCGCTGGTGCTGCTCTCTCATAACTGTGGGGTCGGGACTGTCTGCAGTCGCCAAGTGAGAGTAAATGCTGGCTAATTTTAAATTGGGCAACCGATTGACTAATTGCACAAATTCTGTTGCTTCCTGCCAGGGCGTACCCAAGCGAGACATTCCCGTATCTAACTTAGCGTGAACTGGCAAAGATTGGTTAAGACCAGCGAGAACTTCCGAAAAAATTAGGGCTTGTTTGGCAGTACAAATAGTGGGCTGCAAGTGCCATTGGGCGATCGCTTTTACCTGTTGGGCTGTATGGGTTGCCCCCAACAGCAAAATCGGCGCTTCTATCCCAGCTTCTCGCAATTCTATTCCTTCGGGAATTGTCGCCACTCCCAGCCAACTAGCACCTGCTTGCAATGCTGTTTGACTGACTGCAACAGCACCATGCCCGTAAGCATCCGCTTTCACAACTGCCATCAGTTCTGTGTGGGGAGATAAGAGCTTTTTAAGCTGTTTTACATTGTGAGTTAAAGCTGCTAAATCGATTTCTACCCAAGCCCGCTGGCATAGTCCCCCGTAACCGTCCCCCAGCAACGTCTGGCGGGATTGTTTTGTCGTTGATTCTGCGGTTGTTTGTTCCCCACTCCACATTGTCGATCGCTCCTACTTGCTTACACCATTAAAAACTGCTCGGAGATTTTACCCTAAGTTTGATTATAATAATATTCTCTCTTTAATCAAAGTTAACTGGTGTATCATAGCACCAAAAATACGCGGTAAAAACTATGGACGGACTGGCCTACCTACATTTAGCTGAAACTTGGGAAACGGCTGCGAGTCAAACTCGATCGACAAACTCAAAAATGCACCGGAATTTAGCCTCTGCTCCTTTACTTTTCTTTACGATCGCTCTCACAATTTTCAATTTAGTTAATCCCGCACTCGCCATCAAAAAAGGTGATTCAGGCCCGGAAGTAGCCCAACTTCAGAAAACTCTACAAAACGCAGGCTATTTTCGGGGTAAGGCTACAGGATTTTACGGTTCTCTCACCCTGGCTGCTGTGAAAAAGTTTCAAGCAGAGAACAACCTGAAAGTTGACGGAATTGTCGGCCCTAAAACCTTGTCAGCGCTCAAAGGTAAGCCGGAAGAGGCGAGTAGTGAAGCTGCGGAAAAAATAGCGCCAAATGTCGATCGACCTTCGCCATCTCCTACCGCCACCGAAAACACCAACGAAGTCGAAGATAAAACTCAAATTCAGGCCCAAGAACCTCTATTCCAAAAACCATCTTTGCCACCTTTTAAAACAGAAAATTCCGAGGATCAAGAAAGTGGCTCACAACCCCAAAGGCTAGTAAATCCTCCCGACAACACTCAAGGAAAAATGACCTTGAAAAAAACCATTTACGGCAACATATCCCCCAAATCAATAGTTTATTCGGGAGCGGGTTTGTTTTTTGCTCAAAACATGATGTACCGCCACACAATCACAGTTTACGACAGGAACTTTAATTTAGTCAAGACTATTCCCGATACAGTAAACTTGTCGAAGTTCGGCTTTTCTAGATTCAAAGGCAATTATAAAGGTTCTCCCGTAGAAGCTGCTTTTTCAACCGATGGCAAATATGCCTACGTCTCCAACTACAAAATGTACGGTTCGGGGTTTAGCAATCCGGGAACCGACAGGTGTTCTCCAGCGGCCAAACACGACCAAAGTTTTCTGTACCGCATCAATACCCAAACTTTGAAAATAGAAAAGGTAATTCCTGTAGGTGCAGTTCCGAAATTCAATGCTGTTTCGCCTGACAATCGCTTCGCCCTCGCTAGCAATTGGTGCAGTTGGGATTTGAGCGTTGTTGATACCAATAAAAATCTCGAAGTCGAGCGGGTGAAACTGGGTGCATATCCTCGGGGTATTGTTGTTACTCCCGACTCAAAAAATGCCTATGTTGCCATCATGGGTTCTTCCAATATTGCGAAAGTGAATCTCATAGACTTTTCGGTAGAATGGCTGAGAAATATTGGCAATGCGCCGCGTCATTTGACGATCGATCCCAACGGAAAGTATCTTTATGCCACTTTGAACGGTGAAGGAAATGTGGCAAAAATTGATCTAAAAACTGGTAAAGTGGTGGACAAAGTTTCGACAGGAAAAGCACCTCGCAGCATGACAATTTCCGATCAGGGAAAACTGCTTTATGTGGTCAACTATTTCTCGAATACTGTTAGCAAAGTTAGGACGAGCGATATGAAAGTGCTGCAAACAGTGAAGGTTAATTCAAGCCCGATCGGGATTACTTACGATCCGGAAACTAATCAGGTTTGGGTAGCTTGCTATTCGGGCAGTATTATGGTGTTTCAAGATTAATTTAACTTGTTTCTATGTTCACTCAAGCGTGGACTAATAAAGAAGGACTAAAGTCCTTACTACAAACTGGTTCGGAGTGAGAACTTTAGTCCTCAGAATTAAGGCGGTAGCAAACGTGACGATGCCTTTGCAACCGAATTTCCTATCAATTACAAAGCTTTTAAATTGATTTTGTGCAAACTTATAAAAAGACAATCGATATCTTTACTACGAGGTACTAACTTATCTTTTCCAGTTAAGAGATGTTGTGTGATTAGTGGTGGAATAGGAAAACAAGCTTTTATTTTAGTATCTTTAGCTTGAGGGCAATAAATTTCAAAATCATCTCGATTACTTACTTGTTCTTTCAATCGATCGATTATGGTGGTGTTTTGGTTATAGTTACATAAATCAATAATTATTATTACACCACCTACAGGTATTTCATTAAGCAAAAAATTGAGATTTGTTTGAACTGTAGATATATTATAAATTTCATTTAGACAATTTTGAAAAATGAACATTTGGCTTTTTTGAATTGTTGTTTGGATTGAGTGAAGAGAATTAGATTCGCATAAATCTAGGTAATTACTATTTAGCTTTAAATCTCCGGACCAGTATTCCGGGATCACAAATTTTTCGGTAATATTTCTGCTTAAAGTCCATTCCTCAGAAGCAATATCATATACATTAACAGTTAATTTTTTAATGTTTTGATACTTATCTGATAAGTATTTACTTAAGCCTACGATTTCTGGACATGGCCCTGCACCAAATAAGCATACTTCTAGCGTTTCATTTGTTAGATTGTCCAATAAATTTTGAGCGTGTATCATTTCTAATATTTGAAAATTCATGTACGCATAATGGGGATAATAACGCATCAAATAAACTGCTTGAATTGACGGATCCGAATAATTTACTTTAACCTGATTCGATCTATAAGAATTCCACAATTCTTCTGCGGGTTTTTGTAATGATTGTAAATAGTTTTCAAAGGTTCCCTGGTTGTTTTTGTGATAAAAGTCTGTCGAATTTTCTAATCCATCTAAAAGGCAATTGTACAATATTGTCTTTCTTGTCTTTTTGATGGGTTTTGCTACTTCAGTTTTAACAGGAATTTTAGGTTTAATTTTTAGGTCTTGAATTTTATGATTAGCAATTACATTGTGCAGACTTTCTCGCTGTAGATTGAGAGATTTAACTTCTTCTTTAAGCCGCTCGACTTCGATTGCAATTGAATTGTATTCTGCTTCAATCGTGGTTTTTGATTTAGTTTTGCTATCAATTGCCTGTACAAGTTTTATTCTTTTATTTTTCAGGCTTAAAATCTGATTTTCAAGGGTTTTTAAGTTTTCGGTATAGCTGCGGATATTTTCAAGTTCTCGGTCAGATTTTTTGCTTAAAACGAAGGCACTACTAAGGGTGCTAATTGTCGCTATACCACCTATGGCAGCACTTTTATGAATATTTTTTTCTACTGCTATACCCAAACTAAAAGCAATACTAAAGCTTAAGGTTCCTAATAAAAGTAGATTTTTCATAACTCACTTAACCCTGATTTGATAGCAGCGATGAAATTTTATTTTCTTTATTTTAAACTGGTTGGATAATTCTAAAAGTTAGATTGATTCTTGGTTCCACAAATTTAGAAGTTTTAGGAATTTGATGTTGCCAGCAATGCTGGGTTTCACCTTTCATCAACAGCAAACTACCATTGAGCAAATTAATATCAATTTTGTAGTCTTTTGAGATTTTATGCTTTAATGAAAATCGGCGAGTTGCCCCAAAGCTAATTGAGGCTATAATCGGATTTTTCCCTAATTCGGGCTCGTCATCGCTATGCCAGGAAACGCTATCTTTACCATCACGATATAGATTGAGAAGCACGCTATTAAAAGTAACTTCTGATATCTCTTCAGCTTTTGATTTAATTAATTTGAGTGTGGGAGTCCAAGGATCGGGATGCTGTTCGATGCCGGAATATGTATAGGATTTGCCTTCATCTCCATACCAACCTGTAAGTCGGGGTAAAGGTATCTTTTTTCCATAAAAATGAATAATATCCTGTTTCCAGTTAATACTAGAATATAAATCTGAAAAAAGACGATCGCTTTCTTCGATACTAAAAAAATTGGGATAAAAGATCACTTCTCCATCAGTATCAATAACTACTGTTTCTTGAAGATCGCTGCTATCTAGCTGATTATCCCCAAGTCTTATCTGATGATACATAATAATTGCCTCAAATCGAATCAATGAGTGTGGAATGATGATTTGGCATGATTCCTGTGATTTTAACATCGATCTCAACTGCCCGCAAACCCAAGAAACCGGGTTTTTGGCTGATTCTGTCAGCTATGAGGAAGTATTGTCGCAAAAAAACCGGTTTCTGACGACCCGCAAACCCCAAGAAACCGGGTTTTTGGCTGATTCTGTCAGCTATAACTCAGATGTTGCACCATTGTCAAGAACGGGCCGGAGAGCCCGTTCCACAAAGAGTGAGTTTTCTTGTGGAACAGGCCGAAAAGCCTGTTCCTAAACAAGTAATTGAGAATGGTGCAAGATGTGAGCTATAACGAAGTATTGTAGCCAAAAACCCGGTTTCTGACTACCCGCAAGCCCAAGTCCGACTCATAGAAAAAAGAAGGGCTTCATTCCTCTAATTAAAGCCGCACAACATACTCAGAAGACTTAGCAGGTACTTGGCCTTTTTTGGCCATAGCTTGGTAAATCATGGCTGCTACTTCAGCGCGAGTTGCTGTTCTATTAGGCTGCAAAAGTGCGCGCTTCGGGTGATTGACAACAATGCCAGCTTCCGTGGCTGCTGCTACCTTATCAACTGCCCATTTCGGCACTTTTTTCCTGTCTGTATAAATCTGCAAAGTTTTGCTTGCTTTCGCTGACCGTTTCAAGTTTAAACCGCTCGCCAATGCTGCGATGACTTCGACGCGGGGAATATTTTTGTCGGGACGGAACTCATTGTTTGGGTATCCTTTAAGATATCCAGTTGTGACGGTGTGGTCGATCGCAGGAGCGACAGGACTCTTGTCTTTTACGTCTTTAAAATCAATTGGTTTTCGGATCGGTTCTTTGTCGTCGGACATTCGCTGAATTAAGCGCGCTAGTTCGGCTCGCGTCATCGGTTCGTCGGGACGAAATTTGTTGTCGGTGGAATCAGCAAAAATTTTCCGATCGACTAAAGCTACAATGAACGGACGCGCCCAATATTTGTCTGGAACATCGGAGAATCTAACGGGCCCAACTTTGGGTTTATCAGCTTTCGGTTTGGTAATTGCTGGATTGGGAGTAGATCGCGCAATTGGCTTGG
Source organism: Microcoleus sp. T2B6 (assembly GCF_036700475.1). Lineage (NCBI taxonomy): Bacteria > Bacillati > Cyanobacteriota > Cyanophyceae > Oscillatoriales > Microcoleaceae > Microcoleus > Microcoleus sp. T2B6. Next base: position 9,987 of record NZ_JAUBOZ010000158.1, read on the forward strand.
GAGGAACAACGATTACACCCACCGGAGGAGTTGCCGGTAAAATCCGCCCTAAAGGTGCAACAGGTGCGACATCCGGTTTTGACGGAACGGGGGTTGCAGCGGGCGATCGCAAATCCGAACTTGGCGATTCTGGCGTTAATATTCCCGGAGTCGCGGGCGTAACCGCAGGCTGAGAGAAAACGGCTGGAAATTGCCAATTTCTGGCATTCAATCGATCGGGATTTCTGCCTGTTACCCAAAATAAAATTGCTCCCATCGTGCCGAAGGCAACCAAGATAGCAATCAATTCATCCAATCCTAGAGGATTTCTTTCCCCTGACGGGGGTTGTGAAGAAGACATATTGTCACCTACATACTAATGTAGAAATTAAATCACATATTTTTTGGGTCTGGGGGAAACAGAGAAGGCTAAATCAACTATTCCAAAGTTCTCACTCTCAATACCTGCGGCGGCGTGGAATCGGGAAGATAGATAAAATCAACTTTTACCGCTCTCAGTTGCTGATTTTTGTACTCTTCAACTCAGCGCCTTCTGCCTCCGAAAGAACGACTCCGACTCGGTTGACGAGAATTCCTGCCACTACCAAAACTCGGACTCCGCCTTTGCTGGCGGGAATTTGAGTTGGGATTTCGCCTGAAAGTGCTGCCACCGTAACCCGAACCGGTCGATCGATTGCCATTTGGACGTACTGAGGGTCTTACTGGCTGGTTGTATGTGGGCGATCGCAAGCGGCCTGTCGTCCTTAAAACTTGACGGTTTCTCACAACCGGAGGCGGAGTTCGATAGCGAGTTTGATACTGCTGAACAGCTTGGTTGTAAGTATTACCATACCCGCCATATCCTGTCATAATTCCCGGCTGATAGACTGGCGGCATATAATATTGCGGTCTAAATAACAAACTGCCGATCGCCTGACCGGCTATAGCCCCAGCAAACGGTGCCCAGAAGCCAGATTGCTGCCGCACTACTACGGTTTGTGGCTGACCTGTTTGAGGATTAGGAACTGTTTCGGTAACGTTGTGAACGTACTCAATTTTAAAATCTTCTGTCAAATGCAAAACCGCTTGATTGTTATCCACATTTAGATAACTTTTCTTGCCTGCCGATATTTCTTCATTTGTTAAGCGAGCCATTTGCAAATCCCTAGTGCGGTAAACTGGGGGACTGCCGGGGGGAGTATTCAGCAACATCAAACTGTATTCGCCATCAGCATCGTCGTAAGTAGCTTGCTGTACAGGATATTGACCTTGACTCAAGTTATTATTTGGTGCAGGACGCACTGTGTTAATATTCGGATTTCCCCCAGGATTTGTAGAAGTTTGTGTGCGAGGTGAACCGCAGCCTGTTGCGGTCCATAAAAAAGTTAAAGCCATTAAATAAATTGTCAGTTTTCGCAGCATCATAAATAGTAATAGGGAATTGGGAATTGGGAATTGGGCATTGGGCATCGGGCATCGGGCATTGGTAGAAATAACCCTTCGACTCCGCTCTGGGCACCGCAAATAACTAATAACTAATAACTAAGCTGTCAAACATCTAAACTGCATTAACTAAGTTACCTTTATTTTTTATTTTTCGGTTCCATTTCATAATTAGT
>NZ_JAUBOZ010000159.1:0-11505 GCF_036700475.1 Microcoleus sp. T2B6
CGTTCCGTTCTGAAGGAGAGGTAGGAGTGGTAACGCTCCTATCGACTCTAACTCCGTTGACCGTCAGGTTAGTTCACGCATCTTTCACAAACGCGGGAAAAGCATCAAATCTTCTCCCCTTCACCCCCATTGCCACAACATATAATTTATATGATCCGCAGTTGAGGAGAGCGAGTTTTGTTAAAAAACGATTAGTCAGGTTTGTCGTAATGACGCAACTCCTCAAAATCTTCAAAAGCTGACGGTTAACCATTAGATAATCGGTGCTTAATCCGACGTGGTATGAACTGTCTAGACTTTCGTCAGCTTGGCTTTTAGCTGGTATCTGACTGTTGCATAAACCGCTTTATAGGAAGCTTCAATGCTGTATTCCTGCTGCAACCACTCTTGAATCTCTCCATAGCTTTTAAAGCCTTCCTGGGGGTCGCTGAGGCGCATTGCCAAACTAGCGCGGGCCAGAGGAGGAATGGCCGGCTTGCGGCCGCCGCTGTGCTTTGTTTCGAGGAGTCCTTCGAGTCCGTCAGATCGGTACTTTCTCAGCCACCGCTGCACTGTAATTCGATTTACCCCGATCGTCATTGCCAATTCTTTAACTGTCTTAACGTGACAAATTTTGAACAGGTAAAGTGCTTGAATCTTTTGAAAGCCACTTGCCGTTTTTTGTTCAGTTAACAGGTTTTTTAGTTCTTCAATTGTCTCTGTGATGCTAAGTTTACATACTCCAGCCATATCAATTACCTCACGATTCGCGTTCTACAATACCTTTGTTTGACAATGGAGCAAAAGCTGCTCCTATCCTAAATGCTGACCTTTTGTTTGCCCTGAAGCAATACAAAAGCGATCGTTCTCATTAAACTTTTTCCTTCCTGGAGGCACTCAGACCCTCAAAAACCAGATTATTTTAACCTGGAGCAAGGTTGCAACGATTTTTTTTGTAAAAAACCCGGTTTCTGGGTCAGTTTTGTATTTGATGGACAAGCGTCATTGCTAATACTGATAGCCGTTAACCGATCGACTCTAAGATTAGCGACAATAGGTGACTCTTAAGGAATACCATTTATTCTCTTCTTGTTAAACATCTATCATGGTTTTCCTGGTATCTATTGGTAATTTTTGCGAACGTATGGGCGATTTTTAGTCATTAGGTGCTAGCAAACAGGCGAATGTCTGTACACCAGCGATCGCATTTTTATACAGACATTCCCCTACTCCCCGAAGTGCATTTCTGGCTTTCGCTGTGCGAGAAATATTGATACATCAACACTCTCATTACCCGGAGCGGGTAGCGCCGAGTGACGTTGCAACCGACTTTCACAGCAAGCGGGCAACTATCCGTGAAACTACTGGCTTTATCGCCAATTGAGTAAAACACGACGAGGGTGGCATTGTCAATTTCTCAGCATTACAGTATAAGTATCGGCTATTTTTGCCCGCCTGCTGTGATCGAAAGCGGAGTTCCTATGTGATCCTACTAGGAGTTTTTTGTGATCTTGGTCACATTGCTACTCAGTAAGCTCAACAACCCATAAAAAGTTATGGGTTGGATCGGAGTTTCCACGTAGAATCTTTGGGATTTAGTTAGGAAGTGCGATCGAACTTGTTGTTAAAATTTTGAAAGATAAATTTTTAACCAAAGGGAAAAGAGAATGCAGCTTTGTCCTTCACCCTGACCAAACCATCTAATTTATACTCAAACGTTGCAGATTGAGGGAAGTTTCACCCTGGGTGTGAATATTTCAGAATCTAAAACTGCAGAACATCCGGTGCAACCAGCTTGCTGACAGTATTCTTCATTTAAAAGGTGTAGAGAAGCCACAATGAACGTTGACGAACTGCTCAAGCTATATGCAATAGGAGAAAGAAATTTTAGCGGGGTCTACCTGCACGAGGTCTACCTCTACGAAGCAGAATTGATTGGAGCCAATCTGTATGAAGCCGACCTGATTGGAGCCAATCTCAGCAAAGCCAAACTCAACAGAGTCAACTTTGGCAAAGCCAATTTGTGCAAGATTAATTTGAGCAAAGCAGACTTAGGTGGAGCCGACCTCACAGAAGCACTTTTACTTGAAGCTAACCTGCATCGAGCTGAGTTGATGGGAGCCAATCTCAGTAAAGCAGACTTGAGCGGAGCTTCCCTGATCCAAGCAACTTTAATTGGAGCCAACATATCAAGGGCAACACTCAGCCGTGCCGACTTGCACGGAGTAAATTTTTACGGAGTAAACTTGCGTAGGGCCGTACTCACAGAATGCGATTTAATTGGGGCCAACTTGAGTAAAGTAGACCTTAGCGGAGCCGACTTAATGGGGGCGAGTCTAATTAGGGCAGACTTGACTGAAGCGATTTTAAGTGCGTCAGACTTAAGCGGAGCCAACCTGTTGGGAGCAAACCTCACAAAAGTCAACCTGAGCGGAGTATATCTTAAGGGTACAACGATGCCCGACGGCACGATTCACGACTAATTTATTTGTTAATTTTTATGGTTGCCGAGAACAGCGGCTAAAGGGTAATGAGCTTTTCATAAAAATTTTACGGGAAGCGGGAAACGAGCGTGGCTTTAGCCCTGAGAAGGAAGAACACGGGGATTTCAATCCCCGTGTTCTTTCTTCTTTAATTTGCCGAATGATGGGGGTCTTCTATGTATTTTTTCACGACCTCGCTACTAATATTGCCTGCTGTACTAACAAAATAGCTGCTCGTCCATAAAGATGGCAGCTTTTTCAGTTCAGGAAACTCAGCCATTAAATGGTGACTAGAACGCCCTTTGAATACTTTAATCACCAACGCAGGGGTGTCCATCGGCTTAACAGCTACGAACAGATGTACGTGATCTGGCGCTACCTCCAAGGCTAGAAGATCCCAACCTTTCTCGGTTGAAAGCGCTAAAAATATTTCTCGAAGTCTAGTTACTATGTCACCGACCAGAACTTTCTTGCGACGCTTAGGAATCAATACTCCGGACAGTTTTTGAGACAGAGGCTGAAACCCTCATTCTACCGTTAGCATTTGACCTCCCTGAGAAGGCTGAAACTCGCATTCTGCCGTTAGTGATTAAAAACTGTCCGGACTATTGAGGAATAAACACGAAGTGGTAGTTAAGTAGGAACTTAACGTGGTTGTGCGTTTGGTATTCGGGAAGTGGCAACATAAAGTTTTGTTGATATCGATTGAATTGTCAACTCTACTTATCTAAACTGAATAAATCACTTTTAGGAAAAAGAGGTGGCTAAAGTCAAAAGAACAATGGGAATACAGCAAGTATTGCTATCTCCCACTGAAGAAATTGAGGCGGTATTAGATTATCTTTGTCGGCAATCTGGCACCCTGTATAACAGTGCTGTCTATTTAGCTCGTCAGACATTTTTCAAGACAGGAAAACTGCTGACTGGAAAATTTGATTTATCTTTTGAACCGTCAATTTCCAAGTCAATTGTTGCTAAGTCGTTGCCTTCAACCCCCATGCAACAAACCTTGATGTCAGTTACGGAGGCGTTTAAAAGTTTCAAAGAGTTAAGGGCTTTGTACGTCCAGAATCAATTGCACTTTAAGCCTAAGCCTCCGAGCTATCTAACAGGGTCTAAGCTGTTCAAAGTAGCTTACCCAAATTCTGGAGGACTGAAGCCAACACTTGTCGGCAATCAGTTGAGATTTTCCTTGGGTGTGACAGTGCGGCGGTGGTTTGGGATTTCTGAATTCTTTCTGCCCATGCCGTCGAACATTGATTACTCTAAAGTTAAAGAATTCACTATTCTCCCTAAAAATGGTGTTTTCTACTTGGAAATGTCTTACGAAGTAGAATTACAGAAGCACGATTTAGATCCTAGTCAAGCGCTGTCAATCGATTTGGGAACTGCTGAGAATTTAGCTGCTTGCGTTGACACGTTAGGAAATTCTTTCTTGATTGATGCTCGCGCTATGAAGGCAATGAATCAGCTATGGAATAAGAAAGTTGCAACCAGGAAGGAAGGAAAGCCCACAGGTTATTGGGATAGCTGGCTAGACCGTGTAACCCGCAAGCGCAATCACCAAATGCGCGACGGACTCAACAAATCGGCTAAATTAATTATTGACCACTGCTTAAAGCATGGTATCGGTAATTTAGTGATTGGATGGAACCAAGGTTTTAAATCCAAGGCCGACATGGGTAAACTGAACAATCAAAAATTTGTTCAAATGCCTTTAGTAAAGTTGAAAGACCGATTAAAGCAACTCTGCAAATTGCACGGTATTAAGTTTACTGAAACAGAAGAAGCATACAGTTCTAAAGCTAGCTTTTTAGATGGAGACTCCCTGCCCAGATATGGTGAAAAACCGCCTGAGTGGAAAGCATCTGGAAAACGAATTAAACGTGGCTTGTATCGCTCTGCTGACGGAACTGTAATTAACGCAGATCTAAACGGTTCGGCCAACATTTTAAGAAAAGTAGCCAGTAAGTTAGGTGTAAACCTTGACCAACTGAGTAGACGGTGTTTGACCACCGTAGCGAGAGTAAGACTTTGGGCGCTGCCTAAAGCTGCTTTGTCCGCAGAATCTCAGCGCCTTCAGGCCTGAGAGTGTCAATACCCTAATTTATTGGCAGCGAAGTGTTTATTTGACACTCAGGTAAGGCCGAGAACTTCAATCTAGGGTGCTGATGGCGCACATAACTCCTACATACGGCAAGTCAAAAGATTTGTTGGGTGAACTTGTGTTATGGTGATTTTCAATTGCTTCGAGAAAAGCTATTTTAGATTTAATATTTTGGATTTTGGACGGTTAAAATGAAACTCAGAATCATCGCTGCTGCAACGTTGCTGAGCGCGATCGCCCCGATCGCTCCTGCAGCGGCCGAGAACATCCAACACACGCAACAATTACTAGCCACCCGACAGTGCCCCAACTGCGACCTCAGCAGTGCTGGCTTGGTTTTAGCCAACTTAACCGGAGCCAATCTCAAAGGTGCTGACTTGAGATTGGCTAACCTCAGCCGAGCCAACCTCACCGGGGCTGACCTCAGCGGTGCCAACCTCAGCGGCACCAGCCTGTTTGGCGTCAACCTGACGGGGGCGAACCTCACCGGTGCCAACCTCAGCGGTGCTGACTTGAGAAGTGCCTATCTCAGCGACGCCAATTTGCTCAACGCCAATTTAACTAACGCGCAACTGCTCGGAGCTAGAGGAATGCCAACAAATATCGGCACCGCTGAAGACTTCTACCGGTTGGGAGTGCTGGAAGCTCAAGCAGGAAACTACAGAAACGCCATTGATTATTACAATCAAGCCCTGAATCTGAAATCGGATTTAGCAGCCGTTTATTTTGCGCGCAGTATGTCTCGCGCTGACTTGGGAGAGTTCGCCGGTGCGGCTCAAGACGCTGCAATAGCAAACAAACTCTTTGCAGATCAAGGAAATCCCCAAGGTGAGGAGTTGTCAAAGCAGTTAGGCGAAGCCATTGTGGCGCGCCAAAAGCCTACGGAGCCCCGCACCTCCAGCCGAGGCGACTTTATGAGTCTTCTCGGTTCGATCGGTTCTGTGCTGGTGAAGTTGATCTTACCTTAAGGACTTGTGAACGGCCTGCTCCAACGACTTTTCATGCTGCACCAACTCAAGCGATGCAGAGCGTTTCATACACCCATCTGGCTTTACTAAACCTCTAATGTCTGTAAGGCAGATATACTTAGCCTAGTCTCAATATATGTGTCTAGGCTAGTTTTACTATTTAAGGACGGAATATGAATAGATTTGAAAATATATCAGTAAGGGGTTTTCGGCGTCTTCAAAATATTGAGCTTGAGATGAGAAATCTCATCGTCATGATTGGTGCAAACGGAGCAGGAAAAACTTCTTTTTTAGATGTTCTTTCAATACTAGCCGCTTCAGCAAGTGGAAATTTACATAATTTATTACAACTTAAAGGCGGCTTGAATGAAATTTTGACAAGAGGTAAAGTACAAGAACTTGAAATTGAAATTTCAATGCAAGTGCCAAAGGAACAACCTTTGAAGTACAGCTTAACATTGTCACCCAAAGGTTTGTCCTATGAAGTCAGAGACGAATCTTTAACACAGCAGAGAAATCCCAACAGAGCTGAACCATTCAAGTATATTGAATCACAAGGGTTGAATATTAAATATTTTCAAGAAGGCAGTGAACTTCTGAGACCGAATTGGGAGCATAATCCTCTCGAAACATCGCTTTCTCAAGTTCCTAAAATGTATAGTGAACCTGAGAACCTGAGAAAGAGCCTTGCTTCTTGCACATATTATGGAGCACTCGATGTTTCAGAGAAAAGTCCAATCCGTCTACCTCAAGCAATGCGCCCTGCAAAGTTGCCTGGAGCAAGCGGTGAAAACCTCGTTTCCTGTCTTTATGACCTTCGGGAGACGGATCGAGACAGTTTTGAAATGGTTGAAAATATCATTTCTGCTGCCTTTCCAGATTTCGATAGATTAAACTTTCCTCCGGTTGCCGCAGGAACTATGTCTATGACTTGGACAGATAGAAATTTTCCTCAGCCTTTCTATGTCCATGAGCTATCAGAAGGAACGCTGCGCTTCCTCTGGTTGGTTGCGCTCCTGCAAAGTCAAAATTTAACAACTATTACGTTGCTAGATGAACCAGAAGTTAGCCTACACCCGGAACTCTTAAGACACTTAGTTTATCTAATGAGAGAAGCTTCAAAACACACTCAACTGATAGTTGCAACACACTCAGATCGACTCATCAGATTTCTCGATCCAAGCGAGATTTTGGTCTGCGATTTGGAAGAAGGGGAGGCAAAAATGAGGTGGGCTGACACTCTTAACCTGGATAAATGGTTAGAAGATTACAGTCTTGACCAGGTTTGGGAAATGAATGTGATGGGTGGCCGTCCATGAGAATTGCTATTTTGGTTGAAGGTGCTACTGAAATGGCATTTAGAAAGAAGCTTCATGAGTTTCTGCAAAGTCGTTTAGAGCAAAAAATGCCCAGACTAGACTTTAAACCACAACATGGTGGAATTCCCAAGCAAGGGAAACTCAAGAAAATAGTTGAAACTCTCCTCGATAATGATGGCTATGATGCTGTAATTGCACTTACAGACGTTTATACCGGAAAGCCGGACTTTAAAGATGCCAATGATGCTAAAGAGAAAATGAGGACATGGGTAGGTGAAAACCCAAAATTCTATCCTCACACAGCATCACATGATTTTGAAGCATGGCTTCTTCCCTACTGGACAACTATCCAGAAGCTAGCGAAACACAATCTTTCTGCTCCTAGCGGTTCGCCTGAAACAGTGAATCATCAAAAGCCACCTTACTATTGGATTAAGGAGATTTTTAGCTCTGGAAAACGCGGAAAAGACTATAACAAAGTGATTGATGGAATGGCTATTTTGAAAAACAACGATCTGATGATTGCGATTAAAGCTTGTCCAGAGCTAAAAGCTTTTGTGAATCGAATTATCTCTCTCTGCGATGAAGATAAAATAATTTCTTGATGTCCGATGTTAGAGTCCCGACTTCTTAAAGAAGTCGGGACTCTGGGTGTTAAGTTTTTTAGGTTGTTCTAGTTAATTCAGCGGAATCTCGATCCAGAACTCTGTACCATGACCGGGTACAGAAACACATTTAAGTACGCCTTGGTGTTTCTCAACTACAATTTGGTAACTGATAGACAGTCCTAAACCCGTGCCCCGACCTACGGGTTTAGTAGTAAAAAACGGATTAAATATGTGAGAGATTAACTCTTTGGGGATGCCGTGACCATTGTCGGCAATGCAAATTCCTACCGTTTTTTCATCGATTAATTCAGTGCGAATCCGAATGCAAGGGGATGGGAAATCAGGAATCAAACACTCGGTGGTCGCATTTATATCTCCTGACTCGATAGGCAGTATTTGGGAGCTTAAATGCGTCGCCGCTGCACTTGCCGCTTTAAAGGGAAGATTCATAACTCGCTCTTTTTTTCCCATTTCTAGGGCGTCAAGGGCATTACCTATCAGATTCATAAATACCTGATTGAGCGAGCTGGCATAGCATTCTACTAAGGGCAAATTGGCGTATTCTTTAATGATTTCTACGGTGTCGTGATCGGAATTGGCTTTGATCCGGTGCTGCAAAATCAACAGGGTACTGTCGATGCCCTCGTGAATGTCAACGGCTTTTTTCTCGGTTTGATCGCTCCTGGAAAAATTACGCAAAGATACAACTAACTGGCGGATGCGCTCAACTCCGACTGTCATGGAACCCAAAATTTTTGGCAAATCTTCGGCAAGAAATTCGATGTCGATTGCTTCGGAACACTCGCTAATTTCTGGGTGGGGATTGGGGTAGTGCTGGCGGTAGAGTTCTACCAAGCAGAGTAAATCTTTGGTGTATTCGCTGGCGTGGGAGAGATTGCCGTAGATAAAGTTAACGGGGTTATTGATTTCGTGGGCGACTCCGGCCAGGAGTTGTCCGAGACTGGACATTTTTTCGGTTTGAATCAGTTGGGCTTGGGTATTGTGCAATTCTGTGACTGTTTTAGCTAGCTGTTCGGCTTTTAATCGATCGGCAGTTGCTGCATTAAGACTTTCTTGATAAAGTTCTGCTTGGTGAATGGCGATCGCAGCTTGAGCAGCTAAATGTTGCAGCAATTCCTGTTCTGCAGTTTGCCAAACTCTCGGCCCAGAACACTCATGGGCAATCAGCAACCCCCACAATTGCGAATCTTTGCCCATCATGGGCACAATTAAACTTCCTCTCACCTGCAACTCTTCCAAAAATTCGCGGTGACAGGGTGTTAAATCATCAGTATAAATATCATTAATTGCTCGCACCCGTCCGGCTCTATAAAAGCACTCTGAGCCTTCGGGAAAGCATCCTTGTGGAGATGTGATACCTAAAATTGACCGCCACTGGCCGCAAACAGCTTCGACAACTACCTCGCCCTCTTTGTCGGCAGCAAATTGGTAGATTACGGTGCGATCGGTATCCAACAAAACTCTGACTTCTCGCACAATAGTTTGCAGTATTATTTTTAAATCTAAGGTGCTGCGAATCTGGTCTCTAACTCGCGTCAATACTTTGGCAAAGTCCAAGGATTTTTGCAATTGGGCGGTGCGTTCTTGAACTTGGCGCTCCAAGTTGGCATTCAGAGTTTGCACTTCTTTATTAAGAACGTACTGCCCAATTGCCGAACAAAATTGGCTGCCTATAGCTAAAGCTTGCTCAATTTCCTCGTACTTCCACTCGGGCGACTGACCTTTTTTTATTTCTCGCCAGAGTTCAAAGGATTGTCTGGGAAGGGTTTGTGCCGCGCTGCTGTCAAAGCTGCCCGCCCACATTTTTTCCGTATCAATTGCATTGCGAAAAATGGTCAAACAGCCGACTACTTGTTGTTTGTAGTGGAGGGGAATTACCAGCAACCCCCTAATTTTAGTAGATTGGAAAGCGGGAACTAAAACTCTAAATAGAGGTTCTTTGTATAAGTCTGTAATTATCCCAACGGGGAATTGAGAATTAGTAAAACTCGCCAAGTTGGGAATTTGTTCGGTATTTTTGAATCCTTTAGTTAGCCATTCCTGCCAGAGGGGATGAGCTTCGATCGCCTTAACTTTTTCCCAGTTGGGAAGTGTCGGTTGTTCTCCTGTGGTGAACAGTTCAAAGGTAGCATCACTGTGGGTTGGGGCAATTGGCAATCCTCCTTCAATCTTGGGATATGATAACTTTTCACCGTTGATTTTCGGCTGGTTGAGATAGAGTCTGCCGCCGCTACCGCCCAAAGCGGTGACGGTGGCTTCTAAACCCTGTTGCAGTTGAATGTTTACGTGACCATACAACAGGGCTGCTATGCGGCTCACGGTAGCTTCGCGGGCCGCTTGAGAGCGGGTTTGCTGGAGGAGGAGCGCGTGGGCTATAGCGCTAGACAATTGATCTGATACGAGCTGAACTACTTCTAAATCTGCTGGTGAAATATTGAGGGGCGCGGAGTGGTGAGACACTAAAAGTCCCCACAGTTCGATGTGAATTTTTTGATTATTTCCTGGCTCGTATCGAGTCAGACACGTGGCAGCCTGGCAGATATCTGTTTTGCTGTTTTCCGACGCGATCCTGCGGTGCAAAATCGGCACGACTAAGGAAGATTGCACTCCCATTGCCATCAGGTAAGCTGTGTGGCAAGGATCGAGCGATCTGTAGTGGATCTCTTCCTTTACTAAAGGTTGACCTGTGTCTGCTGCATCGAGGGGACTCAGGACGATCGTCCCGGAGTTAACATCTATTATTGTCCGCTGGCGCAAAGTGACATACATCTCCCTGGCCCTGGCAGGAATGTCGTCTGCTGGAAAGTGCAGTCCTTTCAAGGAAGGGAGATGGTTGTTATTAATTGACTCAGCAACAACTTCTCCACTGCCGTCGGCACTAAACCTGTAAATCATAATGCGATCTGTTTTCAAAAAAGACCGCACTTCTGCTACCGTACTGGTTAAAATATCTTCTAATTCTAGAGATTGGCGAATGCGTTCTGTTATCCGCCGTATCAAAACTTCTCTGTCTAGTTTATAATGTAATTCTTGCGTATTTTCTCTGAGTTGCATAAATCTCCTTTTGTACTTATACAATGATAATAAGAAGTTTTGATGTGCTGTGGGAGCGTTTAAACTCAAATGCCTCACCCTGAGTTTTTGACTCAACCGATCTGTACAATTAATCCGTCGCGCACTTGTCAGAGACGACGGTGTATCGCCTCTGGTGGGCTGGGGTAAGTAAAATCTGCGATCGCGCCGGTTTAATCCTTGCCTTCAACAGGCAGAGCGACTTAAGCAAATAGTAATTATTATTTTAATGCTCTTATAAATTTCTCGCAATCTTAAACTCTCACTAGGAGAATTCTTCATTGTTAGGATAAGTTGACATTTGTTGTAGAACTTCATATAATGAGAATTAACGAAAGAATTTGAGCTTCTATCAGCGCCCCTGGTGCTGACTAATTTCTTGGCGCACGCTCATCAGAATTTTACCCAAATGATTTTGACCGGTTCGATCGCAGCCACACCCCCAGTAGTAATCCGTGGGCGAATCCTCGACAATGACTCGATCCCCTGTGGCGATGAGAATAGCTTGAATGTCTGTATGAGTGAGAAACTTAGTTAAAACTGCTTCGCGCATAATGGGAATTTTCACGGCTTCCCAATCAGCGCGAATCCGGTGGTTGGGATCGCGACCTAATTTAGCAGCTTCTTGAGGAGTTGCTACGGCTCGAATCGCCGCCACTAACCTTTCATCAGTGCTGACAAATTTTTGGGCTTGATAGTAATGTTCCACAGTCAACCAATATTGACCGTGCAGACAAATGTCGTGTAGTGAAAAATTAGAAAAGCAGCCGTAAGGCTCCTCTACTTTATAAAAATAAATTATCATAATTATTTGAGATTTTATATTTTACAGGATTTAGGTAGAATTTGACATCCACCCCGGCCGTACCGCGGGATTCCATCTATTCAAGCCAGTCAAAAATTGACAATTGCTTAAATTCTGGTGGGTTGACGCTTCTTTGGGTGCTG